>JABMRB010001301.1 GCA_013202865.1 Candidatus Nealsoniibacteriota bacterium
CTCGAACATCGCCTGGAGGCTTCCCTGGCTGGCCTCGGCCTGGTAGGGCGTGTAGGCAGTATAGAACTCGCTGCGACCTGCCACGAAATCGACCACCGCCGGGACGAAATGGTCGTAGCTACCGCCGCCGAGGAAGCAGACGGCCTGACTGGCCGCCACGTTACGTTGGGCCAACTCGGCAATATGAGCACTGAGTTCCAACTCGCCCAACGCTGGCGGCACGTCCAGCGGACGGTCCAGCCGCAGCTCGGCCGGCACCATGGCAAACAGCTCTTCCAGCGACGCGGCGCCAATCGCCTCGAGCATCGCCTGTTGATCGTCGGGAGTATTGGGGATGTAAGGCATGGGGCAATGTTCAACAGCAGGCTACGTCTTGCCGTTCTTGAATATCGAATGGCGAACAAGGAATGTTGAAATAGGAAGGAAGACCGACGGCAAGGATACTGCGAACCCGGCGCCCTTCGCAGTTCAACATTCCTTGTTCGACATTCGATATTCCTTCCCCGGCATCATTCTGCATTTTCTTCGCATTGTCTCTGATACGCGGCATGATCCATCAACGTCGTCAGGCCCGAGTCGTCGGTGATTTTGATCTTCACCAGCCAGCCGGCGCCGTAGGGGTCGTCGTTGAGGGTGTCGGGCTGGCCGGCCGCTTGGGTGTTGGCCTCGATGATCTCGCCGTCGATCGGGCTGTAGAGATCGCTGACGGCCTTGACCGACTCGACCTCGCCGAACGACTCCCCGGCCGCGACCTGACGGCCCGGCTCGGGCAAATCGATGAATACCAGGTCGGTCAGGGCTTCGATGGCAAAGGCCGAGAGCCCCAGCGTGGCGGTCTTCGCCCCCGACGGATCGGTCTCGATATGGACCCACTCGTGTGTCTTGGCGTAAAGAAGTTCCTCGGGCGTCACTGGCTAGCTCCTTTCTCACGGCGGCGGTAAAAGGGTAATTTTACCACACGGGCCGGCTCCTGCCGACCCCGCACGTCGACAATCAATTCGGTCCCCACCCGGGCGTGTTCCGGGGATACGTACCCCATGGCGATCGGTTTCTGCAGCGTGGGAGCGAACGTTCCGCTGGTCACTTCGCCCACCGGCCGGCCGTCGACCAGGATCGGGCATCCGTGCCGGGCCGCCCGCCGGCCCGGCAGTTCCAGGCCGATCCGCTTCCTGTCCGGCGGCTGAACTTCGAGGGCCTTCAGGGCGTCGCGGCCGGGGAAATCGTAGCCGACCAGGTAGCAGGCGTACTTCAAGCCCGCCTGGAACGGGTTGATCTGCTCGGTCAACTCATGGCCGTACAGCGGCATGCCGGCCTCCAGCCGCAGCGTATCGCGGGCCCCGATGCCGGTGGGCACCACGTCGAGCCCTCGCTGCCGGCCGATCTCGAACAACGCCTCCCAGATACCCGGCGCGATGCTGGCCCCGATGCTGAGTTCGAAACCGTCTTCGCCCGTGTATCCGGTCCGGGTGATGATACCACCTTGCCGCTGGGCGGCCGGATGGAGCAGTTGGACCTGGGCCCCATTGTAGTACCGCAGCCAATCCAGGTCGACGTCGACCAGCGGTTGTAGCAGTTCGACCGCATTAGGCCCCTGCACGGCGAACATCGCCCAAAGCCGGGTCAGGTCGGTGAAGATCACCTCCTCGCCCGGCGTCTCGGCCCGCTCGGGCGAGAGATGGTCCCGGACCCAGCGGATGATCTTCTCCCGGTTGCCGGCGTTGACTACCACGACGTAGAACGGCTGGCCGTGGGAGTTGTGGTAGTAGCCGACCAGCACGTCGTCCATGATGCCGCCCGCGTCGTTGGTCACGAGCGAATAGCGGATCTGGCTCGGCTTCAGGTCGGCCACCCTCCGGGTGAGCAGTTCGGCCAGGAAGACGGCGGCCCCGGGGCCCTCGAATCGCAGCCGGCCCATGTGCGAAATGTCGGTGATTGAGGCCGTCGTACGGGTGGCCACGTGTTCGTCGATAATCGACGAATACTGCACCGGCATAGCCCAGCCGGCAAACTCGACCATCCGAGCCCCGTGAGCCACGTGCCAGTCGTAAAGGGGCGTCTTGCGTTGGGGAGGTTGCTTTGGTGTCATGGAATCGCCGCTAGGGTACGTCGGTCAGTCGAAAACACCATTCTATCGATCTGTCATGATTAGGCCAGGGGGCTCCTTGCCGCTTGCCGTCCCGCCGCTTGCGGCTTCGCAGTGAACCCTCAAGAGATGACACCGAGGGCTTTCCGCTTGAATTGCCCCTTGGCTGCGCATATACTGACCTGGGCGGAGGTGCGTCGCCCACGAAGACGCTTGTCCGCTTCATTAAGGAGGGAACGATCCTGCATAACGAGTTCACCGCGATCATCGAAAGAGATGGCGACTGGGTGATCGCCTATTGCCCGGAGATCCTCGGAGCCAACGGGCAAGGCCGCACGCAGGAAGAAGCCAAGAAGAGCTTGGCGGATGCTATTGAGTTGATTCTCGAAGACCGTTAAGCCGGGATGGACTCTCGTTCCATCTCGACTTTCGACACGTTGTATCCGGCTCGCTCGACGTCGGAGATTGCCGAAGAGATGGCGGTCTGCAACGAATCGGCGGTTCGGTCGAAGAGTAGTTCCATACCGGTGGCGTGCCCTCGGATCGATGCATCGGTGCATCCGGTGTTGCCGAGCGCATCGGTGGCATCGAGGATTTCCTCGTGCGTCATCGCCGCCGCAGGTACGATTACAGAAAAACGGTAGTCGGGCATCTTGGTTCTCCCGTTACTCGCCCGCCGCTTGCGGCTTAGGGTGGTGACATCTCCGCAGCACGCAGGGAACCCGGTGCCGACGGAATTCTCAACTGGATTCGAGGTAGATGGTCGTAATGTCCGTCTGCGGGTTCTCCACGACATCTGCAACGCGAATAGGGCACGAGAAACTCCATCGTTCTGCCTCCGTGAAGCCTTGACCTTCCCGGGACCGTTGCGCCTCCCACGGAAGCAGCCCGATAAACCCCTTTCCAATCAGCTTAGGACCAATCTGGGTATCTGTCAACGCAAGGCCAATGGAGGATTCGACTGCAAACACCTCTTCAAAGCAATCGGATTCGCTGTCAAAACGCCTTTCCCTGTCAATGCGGCCACCTTTGCGGTAAACCACGACGACGTGTCGACCAAGACGGCGTTGAATAGCCTCTATGTCCTGGCGCTCTCGCTCCTTGACGATATCCTTGTATTCCGGTGAGAACTTGAAGTCTTCGAGAGCTGCCTTGACTTCCTGCAACTCAAGGAGCGTCCAGCGTTTTTTGAGGAGAGCGCAGAAGCCGGTCGCACCCCCCAGGCTATAAGCGCAAGCTTCGATCACGCTGCTGTCAATTGCCTTCGGTAGCCATCGCTTCTTTGTTCCGCTATTCATTCGCAACTCAACAAAGAAGCGAATCGTTTCGGCAACCGTCTCGGACTCGGATTCAGCGCCAAGCCACCAGTCGGGGAAGTCCCTCAGAAGGCATTCGTGGAACCCATGTCCCAGTTCGTGAGCGACACAACCAGGCTCATGCTTCTCAGGATCAAGTGTGACTATCCCCTCACTCTCATTGAGTGCCTCCCACCCAGGAGACTCACATTCAACAAACTGCACTTGGGCCGCCCGCTTGTGTGCGCAGCCGAGACTGCCGAACTCTTCGAGCAACCGATTCGTTTCCTCAAGAGCCCGGTCGAACTCCCTCTTCCATTCGGACGTCATGGTGAGTGCCTCCTGTGGTATCGAGAATCTCTTCGTGCGTCATCGCCGCTTCAGGTACGATTACAAAAAACTGTAGTTGGCATCTTGGCTTTCCTGTCCTCCCCGGGGCTAATGCTCACACGCGCTTTCCCTATTCCCTTCCCGCCTCCCCCTCTCGCAACGCATACAACCGCTTCATCGTCCCAACGTAAAGCGTACCATTCGCGGCCACCGGCGTGCTGATCACCGCTGCGTCGAGCCGGACGGTACTGAGAACCTGCTTCTTCCGCCCCGCGGCCAACACCCAGAACTGGCCGCTGCGGGTGCCGATGTAGACCTTGCCATCGGCGACCAGCGTGGAGGCCCACATATCGCGGCCCGCGTCGTGGACCCAGCACGCCCGGCCGGTGGCGGCGTCGACGCAATGCACCTTGCCGCCGCAATCGGCCGTGTAGACCAGGCCGTCGTGGACCGAGGGCGTCGAACAGCAGTGTTGCTCGACCGGGTACGTCCACCGCAGGGCCGTCTCGGTTATGTCGCCCGTGCCGGACGCGTCGAAGCACTTCATCCACGCCTTGTTCTTACCCCACCAGATGTCGCCGCCGTATGTCACGTAGACCCGCCCATCGTGAAACACGGGCATGCTCTTAATGTTGCTCGGGCTCTCGCGGCGGTTGCGGACGTAGCTGTGGATGTCTTTCTTAGGTGCCGTGGGGTCGCAGTCGAATCGCCAGACGCACTTGAGCGATTCGGCACTCTCGGCTGGTTTCAGTGCGTCGAACGCATAGACCACGCCGTCGCCGCCGGCAAAGAGTACCAACCGCCGGCCGTCCACTTCTGCTAACGCGGGCGACGACCACGTGCTATGGAAGATCCGCGTGCTGATCCCTTCGCGTTCCCGGGCAACCAGCCGGCCGGTCGCCTTGTCGACCGCTACAAGGCTGGGAGCGTTGGGCTTATCGACGCCGTCGTGCTTGCTCGTCAGGCCGTTGCTCGTGTTGACGTACAGAAACTGCCCGTCGAGCAGGATCGAACTGTGGGCCGAGTCGTGCGGCCGGACGCCCGCGGCAGTGCGCAGATCGAGCACCCAGAGGATATCGGCGTCGAGCGGGCCGGGCTTCATCGCCGGCTGGTCTTGCGGGGCCGTATGGCGGCCTTCGTCGCGGAAGGGGCCATCGTTGCCGTCGGCCAGGCCGTTGAGGTCCAGGCACACGACCTCGTCGCGATTGGTGACCGTATAGACCCGATCGCCTTCGACCGTGGCCGGCGAGCACATCCCCGCCCGGGGCCAGTCGAAGAAGATGTCGGCGGAGAGCTTAGGCACCACAAGTTGCCACACGAGCTTGCCGTCGGCCTCGTTGAAGCACATCATCACGCCGCGGTCGCCGTCGTGTCGCGGATCGCGGGGTTCGTTGTTGTTCGTGCCGATGAGCACCTTGCCGTCGGCGATCACCGGCGTGGAGTAACACTCGCTACCCAGCGGCACCGACCACTTGACGTTGCGTCCGGAGTCCGGATCGAAACTCGCGGGCAAGCCCTTCTCGGCGGAGACCATGTTCCGCGAGTATTGCTCGCCCCATTGTGGCCGGTCGGCGGCCCGGGCGGTTGTCGTTGCGATCAGAGCAACGGCCAGACCGGCCGCGAGCAACCGCAGGGCGAAGGGTTGTGAATGCATGGTTGCGTCCTTTAGTAGGGTGCGTGCAACGCACCTGTAGTGGATATCATGGTGCGTTTCACGCACCCTACTTGCTCGGCTGGCTGAGGTGGATAAACGAGCCCTTCTTATTGCCCACAATCACATCGGGCACGCCGTCGCCGTTGAGGTCCGTGGCGGCCACCTGGGTGCCGACGCCCGAGTCGTCGTCGATCTCGTGGGGAATGAACCGCACGAGTTTGCCCTTCTCGCGCCGCAACTCGAACCAATAGACCACGGCCGGGGCGTCGGGCTCCGCGTCGCCTTTGGGGCCGTGGGCCCAGAACCGCTTGCCGGTGAGCACGTCCTTGAGCCCGTCGCCGTTGATGTCGACCAGATCGAGGGCGTGGAGTTGGCTGATCCGCAGGGCGTCGGAGTTCAGATCGGGCTTGGGTGGGAGGATCTCGTGCTGCTGCCAGGTGATTTGGCCGTCGGCGCCGCGGACTTGCCGGTGCCAAACCAGCCCGTATATATGGCAGTGCCAGGCGGTAATCACGTCGGCGTGCCCGTCGCCGTCGACGTCGTAAACGAGCATCTGGGCACCAGCTTCGGCAAACTTCTGTGGGTGCTTGGTCCATGGCTTGCCATCGGTCTTGGCCGGTTGCTCCCACCAGCAGCCCGACTCGACGATATCGACGCGGCCATCGCCGTTGACGTCGCCGAAGCCGATCCCATGGGAATACCGTTGGTAGTTGCCCTGCGGTGTGATCGGGTGGAACGTCCAGGGCTCGTCCGGCTTGGCCGGATCGTAGGTGGCGTAGCCGAGCTTTCCGGTGATATTGTAGATCAGATCGGGCCGACCGTCGCCGTCGACGTCACCCCACATAGGCGATTCGTTGCCGACGTCCTTCAACGCCAAGTGTGCTTTCCAGGGCCCTTCCTTGTCGGCGGGATTCTCATACCAGGAGCCGTCCTTACCTGGCCAAGGCGCGTAGAAAACATCGTCCCAGCCGTCGCCGTTGAAATCGCCGGTGAAGGTGAGGAAGTTGTCGCTGTAGCCATTCGGATCGAACGCTTCGACCGAGCGGATTTCGTGCTTCTTTTGGAACTCCGGTCCCTCGTACCAGAACGGGCCGGAGACGACGTCCGGTTTGCCGTCCTTGTTGAAGTCGCCATGGTACGCGCCTTCGCAGTAGAACTTCTCGGTCAACACAACCTTCTTGAACGAAGGCACGGCCGGCTCGCCTAAGCACACACCGCCGATGAGCCCGACGATCGCGATAGCCAAAATTGCTTGTCTCATGGTCGTTTCTCCTGTTTGTAGATTACAAAGTAGGGTGCGTGAAACGCACCACAATACCCGGTGCAAGGTGCGCCCGACGCACCCTACCAAATTGTCCGCTTCGCACGCGTCAGCATCCGCCGAGCGTCTGCATCGTCGAGGATCGTCTCCCGCTGCGGATCCCAGCGGATCTTTCGCCGCAGTCGCGTGCAGACGTCGGTCAGGTGCGAAAGCGTGTCGCTGCGGACGGCAACGTCGATGTTGGAAATCGTCGGCTTCCTGCTCCTGATGCAATCGAGGAACTCCCGCTGGTGGCCCGGGCTGCGAGGCAGGTGGATTTCGCCGGGGCCGACTTGCGAGTTCAGCAGCGATTTCGGCTGCGCGTCGATGTGACCGCGGCGGACGTAAACCCAGCCCTCGGTCCCCTGAAACACGACGCCCTGTTTGTTCTGTTTGTTGTCGGTGTAAACCATGGTCACGCCGTCGGCATACGTGTGCCGCACTTTCCAGGCGATCGCACAGTCGGCCAGCCCGTCGTCCGGAAAGGTGGCCGTGCCTTCGACCTCGACGGGGCCGGTGTGATCCGTGCCATGGCCCCATTGGGCGATGTCCAGATGGTGGATACCCCAGTAGCCGCCGATGCCACCCAGGCAGTAGTCGGAGATGTGATACCAGATGCTGTAGCTCTCCTGCTTGTTCCACGGGCGGCAGCGATGGTAGGTATACGGGGCCCAAGGCGCCGGTCCCAGCCACAAGTCGTAATCGAGGTCTTTCGGCACCGGCTGCGTGGGTTGGTTGGGGAAGGCGAAGTCGTGCGGCACACCCACCAGGATCGTCTGCAACTCACCGATACGTCCGCCCAGAACCAACTCGCAACCGAACCGGAAGTTCTCGTCGGAGCGTTGCTGGGTACCCCATTGAAACACAGTGCCGTATCGGTGGCAAGCCGCTCGCAAGGCCTTGTCGTCGGCGAGGCTCAGTCCCAGGGCCTTCTCCGTGTAGCAATCCTTGCCGTTGTGGATGGCTTCGAGCGAGTGCAGCACGTGCCAATGATCGGGCGAGGCGATCGAGACGGCGTCGATATCCGCTCGACCACACAACTCGCGGAAGTCGTTGTAGGCGGTGCAGCCACGGTCGCCGTAGTGGCGGTCGACGAGCTGTCTGGCCGCCTCGCGTTGCCTTCCGGAAACGTCGCAAACGGCGACCACGCGAGCGTCGCCTTGGCCTAGCAACGCCTTCATCAGTTGAGGGCCACGGTTTCCCAGCCCGATACAGCCGATGGCGATCCGTTCGCCCGGTGCGGTCTGGTTGTCTCTGCCCAGTGCGGAACCCGGAATGACCGAAGGGCCGGCAACAAAGCCTAGAGCGGTTGCAAGGAACCGTCGCCGACAGGGGATAACCGCACTTGCAGACTTCATTTCGACCCCTCCCACATCGAGTTGATCGCGTCGACCGTCTTGTCGACCAGGACGTTGCCACCTTCCGGCCCGACCTGATTGCTGAAAACTTCCGCACTGTAATGACCGCCACGGACGGCCTCCTCCGTGGGGAGGTAGCCGCCGCAGTCGCCCGCAAGCTGAACGACGAACGTCTGGACAGCCTTACTGCGAGCCTTGATTCTAAGGCCATATTCGGTGTACATCTCGAATGGATTCGTGCAAACGGCCACGTCACCCAGGCGGATCGCGTGCAACTCCATCGTGTAGTAACGTTCCGTCTCCTGCCGGGCGTAGCGGTCGACGGTCTGCCGACTCCACATCCGGCGCAGGCACCCCTGCGGATCGAGATCCTTCTTGCCCGCTACCGAATCGCAAAACGCCTTGGCTTCGGCGAACTCCTTCTCTGTGACCATCCGCACGGGAAGCCGTAGATTCTCGACGCGGTGGACCAGCGGCAGATCAAAGCGGATATCCTCTTTCGCGCCTTCGTAGGCCTCTGCGACGGCCAGGTCGATCCGGCGAGCGATCTCCTCCAATCGAGTCAGCCCGCGGAGCGTGCGCATCCGCTGTTCGGCCCGTTTGTACCACATCGGGCGTGGCGACTGATCGCCGGCGGCCCCCACCCAGGCCAACACGTGCAGCTCCTTGCCAAACCGTTGACGCAGCGCCAGTCGCGTCTCGTGCCAGAAATCGGCGTTGATTGCACTGCGGCCTTCCACCTCCTGCGACGGACAAGCCACGTTGACGACCGTTGCGATCGGATTGCGCTCGGCATTGAAGAAGAAGAGCACATCGACGTAATGATCCTCGTATCCTTCGATTGCCCGGAACGAGGGCCCGTCCGTGCCGCCGTACATCACCGCCTTGCCGTCGGCGTAGACGGCCCGGCGGTTGTGTGCCACCAGGGCATGGCCCAGTCCCCAGCCGACGCCGCCGGGGCGGCGGTTCTTCCACGCCCGGACTACCGCGTCTTCGAGGCGTTCAAGAAGGAATGCGACGTATTCGGTCGGCTGCATGACGCCATCCACGGCCGTAACGTAGACGCCTTCGACCGTTACCGGCGCCGTGTGCGTGTGCGTCGCGCAGAGAAACAGCTTGTTGACGTCGAAGCCCGGCAGGCTCGCCTTGACTCGTTGCCGGAATTGCTCCTGGATGCCGGTGCGGATCGCGACCAGATCGCAGGAGACCACGATCGCCTGATCCAGCACCTTGTCGCCACGCCGCGTTTCGAGCGCCAACGCCGTGGCGGTTACCTGGCTCTCGATATCGCGGGAAATGCGAGTATGAATCTGACCGGCCAGGGCCACCGGCTGCGACGGCGTGATGCTCACACTGGCGGCACCGACGAGCAGTTCGTCGGCGTCCGCGGATAACGGCACCGCGGCGATCGTCAGCGCGACGATCAACTTGTAGCGACGGTCGCCGTGCTTTTGAGTCATCATGGGCCGGACCTTGCGTGTTTGTGGTGACGTCGTGCAGTGGGAGCCGTTAAGTCTAGCAGGATATCCGATGATTTCAAGAACGGGGTGCGACGGGTAGCTGGATTCGCAAGAATCAGTCGAATGCGGCGACGACTGAATTCTTGCGAATCCAGCTACCCCCGGCCGACCGCCTCCTTGACACGCCCGATGACACGCATTACGCTGAAGTTGCCTTCTATGAAGCAAAAAAGCCGTCCTGTCAAAAAAATCCGGAGGTATGCCATGGCAAACCGTCACCGCCCGTTCTCGCGGCGAAAATTCCTCAAAGGGACGCTGGCCACCGTCGCCGCGTCTTCGTTGCCGTCGCTTGTTCCCGGCTCCGCATTGGGTGCCGACGGTGCCGTCGCGCCCAGCGAGCGGATCGTGATGGGTGGAATCGGCGTGGGTAATCGGGGCCGTTACGTGTTGAGCGAGTTCCTGAAGTTTCCCGCGGCCCAGTTCGTCGCCACGGCCGACTGCCAGGCCTCGCGACGCGAAGCGGTTAAGAGCATGGTCGACGGCCACTACGGCACGAGCGACTGCGTGACCTACCGCGACATGTTCGACGTACTCGGGCGCAACGACATCGACGCCGTGCTGATCGCCACCGGCGACCGCTGGCACACGATGGCCTCGATCACCGCCGCCCGGGCCGGCAAAGACATCTACTGCGAGAAGCCCTGCTCGATGACGATCCAGGAGAGCCGGGCGCTGGCCGATGTGATAAACCTCTACGGCCGCATCTACCAGGCCGGCACGCAACGCCGCAGCATCGGCAACTTCATGCTGGCGATCGAGATGGCCCAGACCGGTAAGCTCGGCAAACTGCTGGAAGTTCACGCCAACACGCGCCCTCCGGCCGTCTCGCAAGAGTGGCTGCCGGCCGAGCCCGAACCCGCGGCGGACGTTTGCGACTGGACTCGGTGGCTGGGCCCCTGTCCGTGGCGGCCCTACAACTCGCGATACGTAGCCGGCCGATGGCGAGGACACTTCGACTTCCACGGCGGCGGGATCCTCGAATGGGGTGCCCATACGGTCGACCTCTGTCAGATCGGCGCCTCGGCCGACGAGACCGCCCCGGTCGAATACGTCCCGACCGAAGACGGCGCCGTATGCACCTATGCCAACGGCGTGAAGCTCGTGATGCGAACCGGCGGCTGGCTCGGGCTCGGCACGTGCAGCATCCGCTACGTGGGTGAGGACGGCTGGGTCGAGACGGGCGACAGCGGCGCGATGCGGATCGAGCCGGAATCGCTCGCCGCCGACAAGAAGGTCTTCACCATGCGCGGCACGTCGGCCTATACCCACGTGGCCAACTTCCTCGATTGCGTCAAGTCGCGGCGCCTCACCCGAGCCAACGCCAGCGTGGCCGGCCAGTCGCACATCGTCTGTCACGCCGCCTATATCGCCTGGCAACTCGGTCGCACATTGAAGTTCGACCCGGCAGAAGAAGAGTTCATCGACGACGCCGAGGCCAACCGCATGCGAAGCCGAGCCATGCAAGCGCCGTGGACCGTTTGATCCATTGTAGCCGTCACGCTCCGCGTGACGCAGCTAGATCACGCGGAGCGTGATCGCTACTGAAGACACCGACCCTATCCCAACACGACCGGAGCCTCACCATGTTTCGCGATACTCGTACTCATCTCTTGGCGATCGGCCTGCTGGGGCTGACCGTCTTGAGTTCACCAGCACTGGCCCAGCAGACGGAATCCGACCTATTGGCCACATTGAAAGACGCCGATGCCCCGATCTTCGACAAGACGATCGCCTGCAAACAACTCGCCATCGTGGGCACCGAAGCGGCCGTGCCCGTGCTCGCCGGGCTGCTACAAGACGAAGGACTTTCGCACTACGCCCGATACGCCCTGGAGCCGATCCCGTCGCCCAAGGTCGACGAGGCATTGCTGGCGGCCATGGCGACGCTCAAAGGCCGGGAGCTGATCGGCGTGATCAACTCGCTGGCCAACCGCGGCAAGCCCGCGGCAATCGGCCCGCTGAGCAAGATGCTCGACGACACCGACCGCACGGTGGCAACCGCCGCCGCGCACAGCATCGCGCGGCTCGGCACGCCACAGGCCTGCGAAATCCTCGGTACAGCCATGCCGGCCGAATTTGCCGCGGCCGGTCTTGTTTGCGGCAAGACGCTCGCCCGACAAGGCCACGCGGTGGAAGCCGTTGTGATACTCGAACAAGTCAACGAGATGAAAGACGCGCCGAAGCACGTCCGGCTGGCGGCAATGATCCAGGCAGTTCAACTGCAACAGCGCGACGGGGTGGAGATGCTTGCCGCCGCGCTGGCCTCGGACGACAAGCAGACATTCAACGCGGGGCTCCGCGCCGCCCGGCTGCTCACCCCGGCCGACGCGTCGCAGGCCGTCCGCGACGCCGCCAAGGATGCTGCGCCGTCTCGTACCGCATTGCTGATAACCCTCCTGGGCGACCTGGGCGACCCGGCCAGTCTGTCGGCGGTTGTTGAGGCCGCCGGTTCGGACGACGCGACGGTCCGGCTCGCTGCCATCGAAGCCCTGGCCACGCTCGGCGGCGCCGCGCACGTGCCGCTGCTGATGGACGCCGCCGTCGACAAGTCGGAATCGATCTCTTCGCGGGGCCTGAAAACGCTTGCTGCGCTGGCCGGCGACGACGTCGACCGGGCCGTGCTCGATCTACTCAACGACAAGTCCAGCCAGGCTACCGTGATCCGGCTGATCGGACAACGACGGATCACCGCGGCCGCGCCCAAGCTGCTGGCACTATTGGACGGCCCACACCGATTGGATGTGATCGCGGCGTTGGGCGAGACCGTCTCGCTGGGCGATCTCGACGTGCTGTGTAAGATACTCCGGTCGAATTCCGAGGAACTCCGTCTGGCCGCCCGCAACGCGATCCATGCCGCCTGCAACCGCATGCCGGACCGCGACGCTACGGCCGCCCGGTTGGCTATATTCCTTAACGGTGCATCGGAGGAGACCGTTGAGTTCCTCATGGAGGAGCTTCGGCTGATCGGCGGACCGAAAGCGCTGGCCACGGTCGCACTGGCAGCCAAGGGGCGCTCGGCGACGCAAAAGGAATACGCCACGCAGGCGTTGGGCGGTTGGCTCGACACGTCGGCCGCACCCGTCCTGCTCGATCTGGCCAAGGCGGAAGGAACCGGCAAGTATGGCATCCGTGGCATGCGGGGCTACATCCGGCTGATCCGCCAGTTCTCCATGCCCGAGCGGCAACGCGCCGAGATGTGTCGCACGGCCTTGCAAACGGCCCGGCGCGACGCCGAAAAGAAACTGGTCCTGGAGGTATTGCAGCGGTATCCGGACGTCGACTCGCTCAAGATCGCCGTCGCCGCGGCCAAGGACCCGGCATTGAAAATCGAAGCCGCCGCAACCGCGCTGATAATTGCACAGCAGATCGGCGGCAAGTCGGGCGACGTCAAAACGCTGCTGGCCCAAGTCGGCCAGGACCCGGTCAAGATCGAGATCGTCAAGGCCGAGTACGGCGCCGGCGTAAAGATGAAAGACGTAACCGCTACGCTGCGGCGGCACGCCCGCGACTTACCCTTGATCGTGCTGCCCTCACCGAAATACAACACGGCCTTCGGCGGCGATCCCGCGTCGGGAAGCGTCAAGACGTTGAAGATCCAATACAAGATCGACGGCAAGCCGGGTGAAGTCGTGCTGCCGGAGAATGCTACGATCCTGCTGCCGACGCCTAAGTGAGGGGAGGGGGAAGGGATTTGGGATTGGGGATTTCAGATTTGGGATGGGGATTGGAGCACGATCTGGAGAACGCCCCCGGACTGCGCTGCGGGGGGTGGCGTTTGCAGCTTCGCCCCAGCGCAGTACCCCCCCGAACGCAG
>JABMRB010001302.1 GCA_013202865.1 Candidatus Nealsoniibacteriota bacterium
CGCCGATTCGATGTTCGAGATGTCGCGGCTGCCCACGCCTGTGATCTGTGTGGTGATCGGCGAGGGAGGCTCCGGCGGCGCCTTGGCCTTGGGGGTGGGCGACCGCGTGGCGATGCTCCAACATGCCTACTATTCGGTGATCAGCCCCGAGGGCTGTGCCGGCATCCTCTGGAAGGATCGAACCTATGCCAAGGAAGCGGCCGCCGCGCTGAAGATGACCTCTCCCGACCTGCTCAGGCTCGGCATCGTCGACGAGGTAATTCCCGAGCCGCTCGGCGGCGCCCATCGTGACCACTACCAAATGGCCGCCAAGCTGAAACTCTTTCTGCGAAACAACCTCCGCGAACTGGTCGGCAAACCGATCGACGAGCTGATCGAGGAGCGCTACCAGAAATTCCGCCGGATGGGTGAATACCTCGAATCGGTCGACGGCGAGCCGGCCGAACCGGATTCGGCTTCCGAACAGCCCGCCATCGCCCGCGGTATTTAGCCCCGGGTGAACACACCCGGGGTCGCCGCATTCACGCCGCCCGCATCCCCGCCGTGTATTCACGGCGGGCTAAATGGTGGTGCCCCAACGTCCGATAATGTTTCTTATGTTCGGTCAGAGGTCGCCCAAAACACTGGAAAACAAGGGTTTTCTGAAATCGGGTGCCCGTTGCACCGTCCGGCTTCGGCTATTCGCCCGCCTGCGGATCCTCGCCGTCTGCACTTGCCCAACCGAGCCACGGGGCTTGCCCCCGCGCAGAACGGCCAGTTTGCGCCGGGCTACATCTGACGGCTCGCCAAATGGCGCTGGAGTGAACCCGGCGGCTCTCCGTTAGGCGATGCGCATTGTTGTCGTTTGGCGGCGGCATCGCGAGTGTTCCGTCGGGCGACAACAACGGCAGGGGTGGTTCCAGATCTCACTCTACATCCGAAGAGACCCCCCCTCGCGGAGGGGGACAGGACTTGGCGACTCGCCCTCGGTGATCGGACCGAGAACGGGAAAAACATCGCGATGAACCTCGACCGACACCGGCTGCTCCGACAGCGGCGGCGAGTCGATCCGCCGGTCGTACTGCTCGATATAGCGGCCCAACTTGTCGCGGATTTCCGGCGGCAGCAGCGGGATCGCGCGGTGGAGCAAAACCGTGGCATAGTAGCCCGAGTGTGTGCCGAGGATTCTCTCCCGGGCGGCGTTGGAGAGGATCACGGCAAAGAAGGTGATCACCACGCACCAGGCGACCCCTTTGACGGCCCCGAAGACGGCCCCAAGGTGCCGGTCGAACTCCTTCAACTGCAACCGGTCGATCACGCCGCCGAGCAGATGAAATACCAACCGGACTGTGAGCGACGTGACCAGGTACAGCAGCAGCATGGCGATCGCTCGGTCCCAGGGGGGCTCGACGTCGATCTGCGCGGCCAACGGTTCGCAGAATTGCAAAGCAACAACAATCCCCGCCGCCAGCCCGACCAGCGCCGCCAACTGCCATGCCATCCCCTTCCACGCCCCGAACAGCGTCGACAGCGCCAGCACTGCCAGCATCGCGAGATCGTAGGGTTGCAACGGAAAATCCACCGGCAAACTCCCGGGCCGAGCAGGGCAGACACACATCGAAATTGGCTGCGGAGTATACAGGGCAGGGCGAGGAAAGGGAAGGGGAAGATGAATGTAGAATGTAGAATGTAGAATGATGAATGATGAATGATGAATGATGAATGATCTCGGCAGAGCGATATCGTGAGGACTGCTCTTGGCAAGATCGGACCGTTTGGATAAAAGAACCACGCTGCTAAGCCGCAAGCGGCAGGCATGCCCTGCGTTATTCATCATTCTCCATTCATCATTCTGCATTTACCTCATGGCAGGATTCAGAACGCACATCACGTTCAGCGCCGCATTGGGTGCCGGCTATGCCGCCGCGGCCTACGCGCTGTTTGAAGTACCTTTGCCGACTTGCGTGTTGGCCGGCGGGCTCTGCGGCGTTTCCGGAATGCTGCCCGACGTCGACAGCAACGCCGGCGTGCCGCTACGCGAAAGCATGGCCTTTGCCGCGGCCGTGATCCCCTTGATGATGCTCGACCGCTTCGGGCAGCTCGACGTGCCGACCGAGTGGTTGGTGCTGGCCGGGGCGGCCGTCTACCTGTTCATCCGGTTCGTCGTGGCGGCGATGCTGCGCAAGTACACGGTCCACCGGGGGATGTTCCACAGCCTGCCGGCAGCGATCATTGCCGGCGAGTTCGCGTTCCTGCTGGCTTCCGGCGACGACGTGCGGCTGCGGATCTACAAGGCCGGCGGCGTGACGCTCGGCTACCTGTCGCACCTGGTCCTGGACGAGCTCTACAGCATGGAGTGGTATCACGGCCGATTGCGGTTGAAGAAATCGTTCGGCACCGCGCTGAAACTATTCGGCCGGAATTGGTGGCCGAATATTTCCACGTTCGCGAAGCTGGCCATCTTGACGTACGTGGTGCTGAAAGAGCCCGGCTGGTTACCGCAGCACTATGGCAACGACGTCCGGCCCACCGTCGAGCGTACAGCCACAACGATGATCGATCGCGTCGTGCGCTAACGCTTCACAACTCCCCATTCTTCATTCTCCCCTGCCCTGCCCTGCCCTGCCCTGCCCTGCCCTGCCCTACTTGCTCTCGACCAGCAATGTGACGGGACCGTCGTTGACCAACTCGACTTCCATCTGTTGTCGGAACCGGCCGGTCGCCACGCAGATACCCTGCTCGGCCACGGCGTCGACGAAGATTCCGTAAAGCGTCTCGGCCTGCTCCGGCGGCGCGGCAGCAACGAAACTCGGACGCCGGCCTTTGCGGCAATCGCCCAGCAGTGTGAACTGGCTCACCACCAACATGGCCCCGTCGACGTCCGCCAGCGAGAGGTTCATCTTCCCCTGCTCATCCTCGAAGATCCGCAGGCCGGCGATCTTCTGGGCAAGTTGCCGAGCGTCGGCTTCGGTGTCGCGTTGAGCCACGCCCAACAGCACCAACATTCCCGTGCCGATCCGCCCGATGATTTCTTCGCCGACGGTGACTTGCGCGCGGCCGACTCGCTGGACGCAGGCTCGCATGAGATTCTCCGTTGGTCAAGGTGTCTTGCGTCGAACCGGTTGCTACTCAGCACCGCAGGATATGGAATCTCCAACAACCAGGCAACCACCCCATTGGTTGATTGACAGCGAAACGGTAGAATTACTTTGATGGCGGATACACGACCACTGATCGCATTGACGATGGGCGACCCGGCCGGGGTCGGGCCGGAGATCATCGTCGGCGCGTGGACCGAGACCGTGATCCACGAATGGTGTCGGCCGGTCGTTGTGGGGCATCCGGAGGTGCTGCGTCGGGCGGTACGGCTCTGGCAGACGGGGATGGAGGTCCGCACGGTCGATTCACCCGAACAGGCTGAGCCGACACCCGACGTCATCCCTTGTATCGCTAGCGGTTCGGACGACGCGGCAGCGGTGCCGCCGGGAAAGCTCGACGCCCGGGCGGGTCAGGCGGCCTACGACGCGGTCGTTACGGCCACGCGGTTGGCGCTGGACGGTCAGGTCGAGGCGATCGCCACGGCCCCGCTGCACAAAGAGGCCCTGCACCAGGCCGGTTGCGACTGCCCGGGCCACACCGAGTTGCTGGCCAAGATGTGCGGCGTCGACGACTATGCGATGATGCTCTACCTTGGCCCGGACGATTCGCTTGGCTCCCCACACG
The DNA here is from genome assembly GCA_013202865.1 of Candidatus Nealsoniibacteriota bacterium. Lineage (GTDB taxonomy): Bacteria > Planctomycetota > Planctomycetia > Pirellulales > Thermoguttaceae > JABMRB01. Next base: position 3,703 of record JABMRB010001302.1, read on the forward strand.
GGCTGGCGGTGGTTCATGTCACGTTGCATACGGCGTTGCGGCACGTGCTCGACCAGGTAACCGAAGAGTCGATCCTGGCGAAATGTCGCCTCGCCGACCGGTTCATGGCGAGGCTGGAGGACACCCGCCCCCGAATCGGCGTGTGTGCGCTCAACCCCCACTGCGGCGAGGGCGGACTGTTCGGCAAAGAGGAGCAGACGATCATCGGCCCAGCGGTCGAGCGCGGCCGGGCCGAGGGAATGCAATTGGAGGGCCCGCTGCCGACCGACACGCTGATGCTTCGCGCCCGGGACGGAGATTTCGACGCCGTCGTCGCCATGTATCACGACCAGGGACACATCGCGGTGAAGTTGCTGGGGATGCACCGCGCAGTGAACGTCACGTTAGGGTTACCGATCGTGCGGACCAGCGTAGCCCACGGCACGGCCTTCGACCTGGCATGGCGTCGTCGCGCCGAGACCGGCAGCATGATCGAAGCAATCCGCGTCGCCGCCCGCCTGGCGACCGGCCGCCGCAAAGACAACCCCAAACCTGAACTCCCAAATCCCAAATCCCCAATCTGAAATCCCAAATCTGAAATCCCAAATCCCCCCC
>JABMRB010001303.1 GCA_013202865.1 Candidatus Nealsoniibacteriota bacterium
GCGGTTGCCTCCTGGATTGAGTAGTATTTTGTACTTCCAACTTAATTCTACTCTATATCCATAGGCTCCGCAAGTCTTTTACTACTTGCAAAGTCACTTTTTTATGCAACCAGAGGGTAAACTTAAATCTTTTCTCCAAATATATTTTCTAATCACTGGAGTTTCCATTGTCCTCTACTCTTTTCACGTGAAATAAACAAGTAACTGTAGGTAGTTACTTTCAACACCTGGCTACGCTGAAAGCGTAGGTCAGTCGGCCCGTTTCGCCACGGCCAGGAGGCTCAGGCCGGGCAGGGGGAGCACTGCTTCGATCAACCGAAAGAGCGGCACGAACGTGTCGAAGAGTTTCAGCTGCCATCGGCTCATGTTCTTGCGTTTCAGCAGCTTCGCGTTGAGCCACCATCCGGGAATCGAGAAAAAGTTGAAGCTGCTGGTCTGCTGCACATCGAACCCCACTTCGGCGAGGCGTTGGCGAAGGTCTTTGCGTGTGTATCGCCTGTGATGCCCGACGACGATGTCGTACGAGCCGAACAGGCAGCGGTATTGCGGCACGACGAGGATTAGCCGACCGTGGGGCTCGAGCAGGCTACGCATGCGGCGGAGGGCCGACAGGTCGTCTTCGATGTGCTCCAGAACGTTGAGGCAAACGACCGTATCGCAGATGCCCTCGCCGATCGCGTTGAAATCCTCCTGGCGGTTCAGGTCCAGCCGGGCCACATCCACGATCTCGTTGTGATCGAACGCCCCGTGCAGGATGTCGAGGTACTTGTCCTCGGTGTCCGTGACGATGAGCTTCTCGCGTTTGGGCAGCTGTCGGCTCAAGTTGGCGATGCCGGACCCGACCTCGAGAATGCGCAGGCCGAGGTATGGCCGCAGGAGCCGAACCGTCCATCGGTTGAACCGCCGCGCGTGCGACAGGCTGTGAAGAATCGCATTGCCGTACCGCTCCTCGAAGCAATCGTCGATCACGACGTATTTGAGGATCGTGAGGAGCGCGACCAGCCCGTCTTTCCAGCCGATCTTCTTGCCCTCGTCGTAGGTCCGCCCGCGATAGTTGATCGGCACCTCGTACACGTTGCAACGACGCTTGGCGATTTTGGCGGTAATCTCCGGCTCGATGCCGAACCGGTTAGACCGCAGCGGGATCGTCTTGAGCACGTCGGCCCGGAAGGCCTTGTAGCAAGTCTCCATATCGGTCAGATCTAGGCCGGTGGTGAAGTTCGAGAGGTGAGTGAGGAACTTGTTGCCCAGGGCGTGGTGGTAATTGAACACCCGTCGCATCGTCCGCGGGGAAAATCGCGAGCCGTAGACCACGTCGGCGACGCCCTCGAGGATCGGCTGAAGCAGCATACCGTATTCGTTCGGATCGTATTCGAGGTCGGCGTCCTGAAAGATGGCAAGCTCGCCGGTCATCTCGGCGACCGCCCGTCGGATCGCAGCGCCCTTGCCCATGTTCTTCGGCTGGTAGAACGCGCGGACAGTGCCGCCGTGCGTATAGGCTAACTCGGCGATGATCTCGCGCGTGCCGTCCGTCGAGCCGTCGTCCACCAGCAGCACCTCGCGTTTCAGCTCGCCGGGCAGGGGTGCGGCCAGCACACGCTCCACGCAACAGCGCAGGTACGACCTTTCGTTGTAAACGGCCATCAAAATCGAAACGACGCCTTTACGAAACAGTTCACCAGATTCGCTCATTCGCTCCTTTCACACGCCCAGCAGCGACCGCAGGCCGCGCCACGCCGAGGACCATTCCTGCCGATTTCTCAGCCGAAGCAGTCGCTTGCCCACGTAGCGCGGGCGGAAGTAAAACCGCCGGTGGGCCTTGCGATAGTACCGCGCGATGGTCTCCGATGAAACGGTTGGCAGGTCCATTACCGGCTGCGAGAGATCGTAGGCGTCCCAGTCCTTTGTTCGCAGCAGGCCCCTCTCGTCCGCCCAACTGAACATCTCCGTACCCGGGTACGGCGTGGTGACGTTGAACACCACCAAGTCCGGGTTCAAGGCGATGGCGAAGCGGATGTTCTGCTCCATCGTTTCCTCGGTCTCGCCGGGGTTGCCGAGCATGAACGCTGCCCGCACCTCCATGCCGACGCGCTGCGTCGCGCGGATCACGCCCTCGACCGTGTCCGGGTCGGTCCGCTTGTTAATGTTGCTCAGAATCTCGCGGTTGCACGTCTCCACGCCGTACATCACCTGGTGACAACCGGCCTCCCGCATGAGGCCGAAGGTCTCCTCGTCGAACGTGTCGATTCGGCTGAAGCAGCTCCACGTAAGGCTCAGCCCCAGTTCCTTGACGGCCCGGCAGAAGTTCTGCACCTCCTTGCGGACGGCGGTGAACGTGTCGTCGTAGAAGCAGATCTCGCGGATGCCGTACCGGTCCTGCAGCAGCTTGACCTCCTCGGCGACATGCCGCCCCGAGCGGTATCGCAGGCGATGCCCGAACAGCCGATAACAGAACGTGCATCGCCCCGGACAGCCTCGCGTAGCGAGCACAGACGTGGCGGGCAGGCGCTTGGCAGCCCCGGCGGCGGGGCGATACTTGTCCATCGGCAGCAGGTGATACGCCGGGAAGCCCAGCGCGTCGAGGTCGGCCATCAATTCGCGGTCGGGGTTGTGGACATGTTGCCTATCGCTGCGGAACGAAATGCCGGCGATCTCCTCGGGTGAAGTGCCGGCTGCGATCTGGCGGATCGTCTCCTCGCCCTCGCCGCGAACCACGATATCCACACTCGGCTCTGCGACCGATTCGTCCGGCAGCACGGTCGGATGCACACCGCCCAGTACAGTGCGGCAGTAGGGCAGTTCTCGCTTCACCAGACGGGTGATCTCCAGTGCGTTATTAATCAGCGGCGTGGTGGCCGTGATGCCGATCAACTCGAACGGCCCGTGCTCGTGCAGGTAGCCGGGGATGTCCTCCACAAACATCCTCTCGGCATGGGCGTCGAAGATCCGCACGTCGTGCCCATCACGTTCCAGGGCAGTCGCCAGCCAGCCCAGGCCCAGCGGAGGCATGACACTCGCCACCCTCCGCCAGACGTTCTTTCGCCGGCGAAACACCAAAGGAGGATTGATCAGCAGAATTCGCATACGTCTCGCAATCGGATTTACTTGAATTGCCCGCGTGCAGGATATCGGCCATGACTTGCGAACGGCAAAAGATATGCCCTACGCTTGCGGTTTCGCGATGCAGCGACCATAGTGTGCGTCTGTGAACGATTCGGGAAGGACACCGAACCATGAGCCAAGCCGAGATACGTTCCTTAAAATTTTTAAGCACTTCTGATTTTGATCCTTTTCGCTACACCTATCATATCATCGGCTATTGTCAACGCCCCTGTGGAACGTCACCTTCTTACTCAACCCTAACGTTGCATAAAAAGTCAGGCTGATTGACGCAAATTTATTCATGCTGCCTTTTGAACTACATCCAGGA
>JABMRB010001304.1 GCA_013202865.1 Candidatus Nealsoniibacteriota bacterium
ACCATGACGCGGCCCTCGCGGATGGTCAGCGTCTCGGGCTTCTCGCAAAACACGTCCTTGCCGGCCTTCATCGCCTCGCAGGCGATGATCGCGTGCCAGTGGTCGGGCGTGCCGATCAGCACCGAGTCGATGTCGTCGCGGGCGATGACTTCGCGGAAGTCGTTGTAGGCCTTGCAGTCGCTATTCTGGTAGCGGCCGTCCACGTTCTTCTTGGCCCGCTCACGATGTGCAGGCACGGGGTCGCAGACGGCCAGCACCTGCAACTCGCTGTGGCCCATCAGGCCTCCCATGTCGCCGGTGCCTTGGCCGCCCATGCCGATGGCGCCCATGGTGAACCGTTCGTTGGCCGCGGTCCCGCCGTCGGCCCCCAGTGCCGAGCCGGGCACGAGCCACGGCACGGACAGCGAGGCGGCCGCAGTGCCGACGAAACCTCGCCGCGTGATACGTCTGGTCTTACTCATTACGGAATCTCCTTTCCCGGTGTCATGTGATAGGACAACTTCCCGGTCACGATTGTAGCCCCGCGACCGGTCGGTTGGCAAGCTTAGACTTGAGTTATCGCTCCCGGGAGAGTACAACAGAGAAAGTGTCGGCAATTTCGGGTTTTTTCCGGACACCCCCAATCCGCGTGAGACCGTACGCCAAGGCAGCAGCATGATCCTGAGACAGTACCACAAGATCGCGGCGATCATCGGCATCCTGATCCTCTGGCCTGCCGCCGGCGCCGACGCTGAAGAGTACCTGGGGCCGGGTGCCTTGGTGGCGTCGAAAGACGGCAAGACGCTCTACGTGGCGTGTGCCGACTCACGGCAGGTGGCCCGGGTCGCGCTGCCCGGCGGTCGCGTAACCAGGCGTATGCCCGTGCCGGCCGAGCCGACCGGGCTGGTGCTGACGCCCGACGGTGCGAAGCTGATCGTCACCTGTGCGGCGCCGAAGAGCACGGTCGTCGTGTTCGACGTCGCGTCGGGCGAGCAGGTTGCCGCGATCCGCGCCGGACACACGGCCATGGGGCCCGCGATCGGGCCGGACGGACGACGGGTCTACGTCTGCAACCGGTTCGACAACGACGTTTCCGTGATCGATCTGGCGGCCGGCCGGGAGGTGACTCGAGTGGCGGCCGTTCGGGAACCGATCGCCGCGGCCGTCACACCCGACGGCCGGACGGTGTTGGTTGCCAACCTCCTGCCCGACGCGCGAGTGGACGAAGACCGCGACGGCGACGTCACGCCCGTGGTTACCGCAATCGACACCCGGACGCACGAGACCACCGCGATCGAACTGCCCCATGGGGCCAACGGCGTGCGCGACGTGTGCATCTTGCCCGACGGCAAGCACGCGCTGGTTACGCATCTGCTCTCGAACTTCGAGCGGACCCCCTTCCAACTCGTCTCCGGCTGGATCAACACGAACGTGGTCAGTGTGATCGACGTGCAGCAGCGGAAGATGATCAGCACGATCGGGATGGACGAGTACTATCAAGGCGCGGGCAATCCGTGGGAGGTGACCTGCACGCCCGACGGGAAACGGGTCTTCGTCAGTATCTCCGGCGCACACGAACTGTGTGTGATCGATACGGCCGAACTGCTCGGCGAATATGCCAATCGAACGATGCAGCCGATGATGCAGGTCTGGCCGATCTATCCGAGCCTGGGCGTGAGCCTGTGGCGGCGGATTGGCCTGCCGGGCAAGGGGCCTCGCGGCGTGGCCGTGGCCGGATCGAAGGTCTACGCGGCCGAGTTCTTTAGCGACGCGCTGGCGGTCGTCGACGTGCAGGTCGAGGAGGGAGATCCCGTCGATACGATCGCCTTGGGCCCCACGCCGCAACTCACGCTACGGCGACGCGGTGAACTGCTCTTTCACGACGCGTCGATCTGCTATCAAACCTGGCAAAGCTGCGCAAGCTGTCATCCGGACGGCCGCGTGGACAGCCTGAACTGGGACCTTCTAAACGACGGGCAAGGCAACTCTAAGAACACGAAGAGCATGCTGCTGGCCCACCGCACGCCGCCGGCGATGGCCTTGGGCGTTCGCGAGTCGGCCGAGGTGGCCGTCCGTAGCGGGATCGAGCATATTCTGTTTGCCGACCGGCCCGAAGCGGAGGCGGTAGCCATCGATGCGTATCTCAAGTCGCTCGAACCGGTGCCTAGTCCGCAGCTTGTCGACGGGCGGCTCACGGCGGCGGCCGAGCGGGGCCGAAAGCTCTTCAAAAGCGATCGCGTCGCGTGCCACCGTTGTCATCCACGGCCGCTCTACACCGACTTGAAGGCCCACAACGTCGGCACGCGAGGGCGGCGCGATACGGTCGACCGGTTCGACACGCCCACGCTAATCGAAGTCTGGCGAACCGCCCCCTACCTGCACGACGGCCGCTGCACGACGATCGAGCAGCTAATCGTCGCAGGCCGCCACGGCCTGCGTGGCGTCGATCTGAGCAAGCAGCAGATCGACGATCTGGTCGAGTTCGTGTTGTCGTTGTGAAAAATAGTGGGTAGTGGGTAGTGGGTAGTGGGGAGTGGGGAGTGGGGAGTGG
>JABMRB010001305.1 GCA_013202865.1 Candidatus Nealsoniibacteriota bacterium
CACGGAGGAACTTCATGAATGCCATTTCATCGCCGACGTTTGCCAGGGCGCGCACGTCGCGTTGGAGATAGGTCTGGACGTAGGATCCGTAGAACAGGTCGCGATCCAACTCGGCGTCCAGGGCGATCCTCGGGAAGGTGCCACGCCAGTGTGCTGGTCCGGCGATTCTTTGCCACTCTTTCGGTTGGAACCAACGTCGCACCTTTCCACCCGGCATGGTTATGAAGAATCGCTGGGCCACCACACCGGATGGCGATTTCGTCGATGCGTGCCGGGCGGCCGAGGTCCCCGGCGAAACTCACCCGACTGCCGCACGGCCGATCGTCGCAAGTCAGTGATTCGGCATCCAGTCTCCGACACACGTGTTCCCGGAAGCATCGCTATTTGGCGGAGGGCTGGCGCCGGTGGCGATAACGATGTCGTCGACAAACACATGGTTCATGGGTGGCTTCTCGTTATTCCAGTACGTAAACAGATAGAGGTAGTCGATGGCTCCGTCTGCCGTGCTAACCGTCGGTACGTCCGTTCTGTCGAAGATCAACTTCCCATCGCGCCAAACGCGACACCTGCCCTTGCCGCCGGCGTCCACCGATTCATTGTCGATGAAGAGGTACACTTCATAGCTTTCCCAACGATCCCTGGCAAGCGGCGGCCCGTCATAGGTTCGCCAGACATTGTGCCCTTCCTTAATCGTTCGCAGAACTGATTTGTTGCGATCGGCATTGTCCACGTACAAGTCATTGTAGCCCCCGTTCTTCTTGTCTCCCGTTTGGTTGTGGAGACGAATGAACTTCATCCAGGGCGCGGCGCTAAACTCGAAGTCCCCAGGCCAGAAGACGAAAAGCCGTACCCAAATCTCGCTGCCTCGCGGTAATGCGGGTTTGACCGGAATCACGCCTCCCCAACGGCCAAAACCACCCTTGTCGCCTTGGTGGATTGCCATCCGCGCGGAGCGGTGGCCTTGATGTGCCTTTTCGCTGGAAGCCTTGGTCCGTCCTGCGGCGCCGAATGGTTTTCCGGCACTAAGCGATGTGCCGTCGTTGTAGGCCTCGAAGTCATCGAAAAAGTAAGGGACGAAGGATGCAGACACCGCTGCGTCCGAACGGCCGGGGACGGTCTTGGGCCCATACGTTTCTTTGATGAACTCCAGCCACCAAAGGATGCCGGCGTCCGGATGGATCGCGTCGATATCCGTATTCCACGGTGCTTGCTCATCGTCGCCGGAACCGAGATTGGACTGTCCGCCAGGTTTCGTGAATGGACCACCCACGCGCTGGGCCGGGCCACACTGCAACCAAGTGCCGGCAAAAACATATCCACTGAACCGATTCAGTTGATCGCGAGTCTTCTTCAGTTGATCCCCTTGCATCTCGGCCGTATAGCGTCCGATTCGCGAGTAGTTGTAGAACTCGCTGTTGGCCTGATGGGTCTGTTTGCTATAGCGGCCCCAGTAGCCGCCAGGCGTTTGGCCGGGGGTCGCTTCACTGTCGAACCAGGGCTTGCCCGCTTCCTTGTTGCCGAAATGCATATTCAGATCTTCGTTACGCGGATTCTGACTGGTGTTGTTGGCCACTGACAAACCAGGATTCGCCGACTTCGCAGCGCGGATAAGTGACTCGACCTTCCAGTCCTTGTCTCTAACCGCCATGCCCTCGTTGTCAGGATCGAGAATCACATTCGTGAAACCTTCGTCGACCAGCCACCGTGCCGTGTTGCCCACAGCCCTGTCGGCGTCGTCCTGCGTCCAGGCAGCAAGGTCCGCCTTGGCTTTTGAGGTGCTCCAATAGAGACAACCGACGATCGCGATCATGCCTCGCTGGTCAGTCGCCTGCAAAATCCGCTCCAGGCGTTCCCGATAGACAGGGTTCAGAGAGCCGTCCGGCAAATAGCCTTTCACGTCGCCGAATCTCGACCCCATGAGAAAGACTGAAACCGTGTTGACGCCGCAGGATTGGAAGCGGTCGAGCGCCGCGATCAGATCGTCGGTCGTGGCGTCGCTGATCAAGGCATTGGAGCAACGCAATCCGATGATCTTGACCGGTTGGCCATTCAGCAGGATTTGACTGCCGCTGACCGCCAAGCGGGTATTGCCGGCATGCGCACATCGAGGGACGAGCACGAGCAGGCTGAATAACAAGCTTAGGCGAAGGATCCTTTGGGTATTGACCATAGCGTCTGTTGTCTCTTGATCGTGGAGAGCGTGTTTTGCCAGTCATCCCGTTGACCTCGGTTTCCGTGCAACAAGGCGGCCGACCATCATCCAAAGCCGTGCATTCACGATACAAAGCGTACGCGCAGATTGCAAGCTTCCCTCAAGCACCACAGCAGTGGCACCACAGCAGTGGCATTGCGGCAGAGTCTTGCCGACGCTGCCACGACTTGGTACGCTATTCTAGGGTGTCCCCGTGTGAAGGAGAAAGTGATGTTCCGGAAACGATCCGTGGTGTTCCTCCTGCTGTTCGGCGTTGCCTATCCGGCGACTGCGTCGGCCACGGTCTACCAACTCTCGCCGGACGATGATTGGTTCGGTGTCCTGAGTGGGGATCGACTGAAACCGGGTGACGAGGTGGTGTTGGCGGCCGGCGTGTACCGCGATCGGCGGCGGCTGGTGATGAGCCATCGTGGAACGGCAGCGCAGCCCGTCGTGATCCGGGCGGCCGAGGGCGGCCGGGCCGTGCTGCACCGGCCCGATGCCAAGCAGAACACGATCAACATCGTCGGAGCCCAATATCTGATCCTGCGCGGGCTGGAGATTACCGGCGGATCGTCCGGGATCCGATTGATGAAGTCGAACACCCATGTGTGCAAGTTCGGTAACCGTTCACGCGCCGGGAAGCAGTGACGGGGCCG
>JABMRB010001306.1 GCA_013202865.1 Candidatus Nealsoniibacteriota bacterium
CCGCTGACCGTCGCCGCACCCGTGGAACCGGACTGGTCGCCGATGCGGCCATACGTACTGCTGACGGCCCCGCCATTGGTAATGTCCAGCGTGCCATCGCCATGGGAGCCGACGTAAAGGTAGTAGGAATTGGTCCAGGTCGAACCGGCGCCGCTGACCGTCACCGCACCGGTGGAACCGGACTGGTCGCCCATGTAACCATCGCGAGAGAACAAGTCACTGTCGTCGTCGACGGTTACGCTGCCCGCTCCAGTCTCGCCGATGTAGGCATCGGTCGAAGTCGTCCACGTAGCCGGGTTGGCTGGACTCACGTCGCCGGTCGCGATAATACCGGCCTGGGCCATCGGTGCGTACAGGCCGACAGAGATCATCAAGACAACTGTTCTCTTGATCATACTTACTCTCCCGGTTAGTAGAGTCGTTCCGCGGGGTCCCGGTGTCGCCGCCCGAAAAGGGAACAGGCGCCGTCGACCACACTACCCATAGTAGGCAGACACTATAGTGGTGTCAATAATTACGGTTACCGGCAGAGGCGAGAATTTTCGGGGAAATCGCCTGGAGAGGGGGGTGAGATCGGTGCGTGGCGGGTGGCCCAGGTTGGAACACGATGGGCCACCCTGTCGAGCTGCGTTTTGTCCGAGGGTTGCGGCGATGCCGGTGAAGGGCCGTGGCGCAGCGTCAGGGCTACGGTGGTGCGTTGCACGCACCCTACATTTTCACGTTACGGGGGGTGACGGCGAACTGGTTGACAAATATCTTTGGCCGGCGACAATGCAATAGGTGTGCGGTTCTGGGACGCGTTATCCCCGCTGCCTCAGAGGGTGTGAGGCATTTGGAGACAACCTGTACGATGGGCCTCCGAGCCCGTCGAATCCAGGGGGTTTCGACTTATCGACGGGCTCGGAGGCCCATCGTACATATGGCTCGTTCGGAAAAAAATGTCCCATCGTGCCAAACACACGCAATATGTCGAACCCTCGGAAAATACCGTGTTTCATGGGGTTTGAGCGATTTCCAGCCCTTACTTGCTCCTCGGGAAAGTGGGACATTCTTTTCCGAACGAGCCATATAAACGGAACTCCCGCGCAGCGAAAGTACAACCATGAACCCGGCATTTTGGAGAAAGGCTGTTTCTGATGCGTGGATGCAGTTGGTTGCTTCTGCGGTGCTCCTGATGGCGTTCGGTTGGCTGTTCGTCTGGCTGATGAGCTTCTTCGAGGTCGGCTTCTTGAAGTTGCTGGTGAAGATGATGCCGGACATCTTCAAGTCGATGATGGAAATCGATCCGGCGTTGCTGCTCACGCGCGTTGGGCAACTCAGTATCCTCTTTACGCATCCGATCGTCGTGCTGGTGGCCGTCGGCTGGGCGCTGGGGCGAGGGTCCGATTCGGTGAGCGGTGAGATCGGACGCGGTACGATGGACCTCGTGGCGTCGCTGCCGGTACGCCGGGCGACGGTGATCCTGGTGCCGGCCGCGGTGGCTACGATCGGGGCGGCCCTGTTGCCGGCGGCCGTGGCCTTGGGGATCTGGCTCGGCACGCTGACCGTTGCGTTGGACGAAGAGGTTCTCTTGCGCCGGTTCGTGCCCGGGGCGGTCAATCTGTTCTGTATGACCTTCTGCCTGACCGGCATCACGACGGCCGTCTCGTCGATGAATCGAGATCGCTGGCGGACGATCGTGATTTCCGGCGGCATCTACCTGGTCGAGGTGCTGATCGAGGTCGTCCGCAATGCATGGCCGGGCGGCGACTGGTTGAAGTTCTTTACGTTTCTCAGCGTGTTTCAACCGCAGAGTTTGATCCTCGAAACCGACAAGGCCGGCTTGCCGGACCTAACGTACAATGGTACGCTGATCGCGATTGGTGTGGCGGCGTATGCCGTGGCCGTCGTTGCGTTGACGTGTCGCGATATTCCGGCAGCGAAGTAGGGGGTCGTGGCATCAGATTGCCGCACGGCAGACGTTGCAAGTGGCGGTGGCCGTACCGTGCGGACTTTGCGCAGTAGTAGTTGATTGTAGCGCCTCGGTTTTCCCGCCTCGCCCCACCCCCCCGAACGCAGTCGGGGGGCGTTTGTAACAACTCCCCACTCCCCACTCCCCACTCCCCACTCC
>JABMRB010001307.1 GCA_013202865.1 Candidatus Nealsoniibacteriota bacterium
CCACTCCCCACTCCCCACTATCCACTTTCCCCAAGATCAAACCTCCACCATCCCCAGCTCATGATAGACCGACTCGATCACCTCCGCGTCGATCGTGTCGAGCCCTGCACCGGCGCCGGCGACCAGGGACAGGTCGGCGAGCTGGCTGACGCGGCGGGGGATGCCGTGGGTTAGCTCGTGCAATAGGGCGACGGCCGAGTCGTCGAAGACGGGTGATTCGCGGCCGGCCCGGGCAAGCGAGGTCTTGAGAAACTCGGCCGTCTCGGGCTCCTCCCAGGGCTCCACTTCAATGCGCAACTCGGCCAGACCCAGCAGCGTGTCGCCCAGCCGGCCGATGCGCTGACGTTGGCCGGCGAGGATTAGCGTTACTCGCGACTCGGGCGAACGGTCGTGTTGGGCCAGTCGGGTGATCTGGTCCAGCACCGGCTGGCTCGCCCGATCGGCGTCGTCCAGCAGGATGGCCGTATTGAGCCGGCGAAAGCGGTACTCGGTCAGCCGGTCGGTAACCGCCCGCCATAGCAGGCCCATCGAGTCCGTCGGGTCAACGTTCAACTCGAGCCCGACCGCCAGCGTTGCTAGCATCTCGGCCGGCTCCAGACCGATCAGGTCGATCTTGGCCGCCGGTTGCCCTTGGCGGCGGTACTGCTCGGCCAGGACCTCCAGCAGCATCGACTTGCCGCTGCCGGCAATGCCGGTCAGCAGACCCACACGACGGCGGTTCTCGACCAGGAACTGCATCCGGGCCAGGGCCTCCCCGTGGCCGGGACTCTCGAAGAAGAGTTCCGGATCGAGGCAGCCCCGAAACGGCGATTTCTGCAAGCCCCAGTGCGACTGATACATCGGCCATATTCCCCGGATTGATCCACTGCGTAACTCTCTTATATTCGGTACAATCGACCACAGAACTTCACAATCAACGATTTCCGGGCCCCGATTACCACCCCCCGATTGCCATGTCCGACCGCTACTTCATGGACCGCCCGATCGTCGACTCGCTGGCCGTGCTGGACGGGGCCGAGGCACACCACCTGATCCACGTGATGCGGGCCCGGCCGGGGACCGAGATCGTGCTATTCGACGGCAGCGGGGCCGAGTTTCCCGCCCGGGTCGAGCGGCTCGGCCGGGCGGAAGTCGAATTGAGCGTGCTCGGCCGGGACGAGATCGACCGGGAGTTGCCCCGTGCGGTGACCCTGGCGGTAGCCCTGCCCAAAGGCGACCGGCAGCGGTGGCTGGTCGAGAAAGCAACCGAATTGGGCGTTGCCCGGCTGGTGCCGCTACGGACGACCCGGTCGGTAGCCCAGCCGGTTCAACAAGCGATCGGGCGCCTGCGACGGGCCGCGATCGAGGCGTCGAAGCAGTGCGGCCGCAACCGGCTCCTCGAGATCGCCGAACCCCAGGCATGGCCCGATTTTCTGGCGGATACGGCCGCCGAGCCCTGCCGTCTGTTAGCCCACCCGGCCGAAGATGCCGCCAAATCGCACCCGCTACGGGCAGCCCATTCGACCGACCCGGTTCTGTTGGCCGTCGGTCCCGAGGGCGGGTTCACCGACGAGGAAGTCGCACTGGGCACGGTCGCCGGCTGGCAACCGGTCGACCTGGGCCCGCGGATCCTCCGCACCGAAACGGCCGCGATTCTGCTGGCGGCCATCTTTGGAGCGTCGTAGCTACGCCGTTTAGCTTGAAGTGTGATCGGCCCGGGCGATCCCTGCGGCGCCGATGTAGCCTGCGTCGCCGCCGAGACTCGCGTAGTCGAGCACGATCCGCTCGGCTAGCACGGTAAACGCTCGGCGGTCGATCTCCTGCTTGATGCGGGCAAGGAACTGCCGGCCCAGCTCCGTCGCGTTGCGGCCGAAGGTCATCGCCCCGCCAAACAATACGCCGCTGGGATCGACCGTGTGCATTAGGTTCACCGTGCCGACGCCCATGTATCGGGCCACTTCCATGATGATCTCCAGCGAGAGTTCGTCGCCCGCCTCGGCCTCGGCACCGATCAACTTGGGGGTGAGCTTGTCGCCATTGTTGAGCCGATCGACCAGTGAACTGCTGCGGCCGGCGTCGAGCAGTTCTCGGGTCCGCTTGATCACGGCCGTGGCGCTGGCGTAGGCCTCCAGATGGCCCGGCTGACCGCAGCCGCAGAGCCGGGCGTCGTCGGCGTCGTTGACGACGATGTGCCCGCACTCGGCCCCATGGCTGTTCTCGCCGTCGATCGAAACCCCCCCGATGATGATTCCGCAGCCGATGCCGGTGCCCAGCGTGAAGAGCACCAGGCTGCTGAGTTCGCGGCCGGAGCCGACCCAGAACTCACCATAGGCGGCCGCGGCGGCGTCGTTGGCAAAGCTCGTCGGCAACCCGCAATGATGAGCCACACGGTCGCGGATCGGGAAGTTGTTCCACTCGTCGCCGTTCTCGCCCCTGAGGTTGACCGGCTCGATCAACATGCCGGCGGGAATGTCCATGGTGCCGGGCGATCCAAGTCCGACCCGGGCGATGGCCGACAGGTCGAGGCCCGCCTTGGCGATTGCGTCGAGCACGGCCTGCCCCATCCGCGCGGAGGCGTCCTCGGGGCCCTTTTTCGGCTCGGTCGGCACACTCAGCCACGAGAGCGGGCGGCCCAGATCGTCGACCACGCCCACCTTGATATTGGTCCCACCCAGATCGATGCCTACGAAGAAGGGTGCCTGGGCCTGTTCGGCAGGAATGAAGCTGCGCTGTTGCGACATGACACACCAAGTAAAAGCGGAAAGCGTAGTTCAAACCAGGGTGAACCCACAGTATAAGGGGTTCGTAGCGTTGTCGCAATCGGGTGGGAATGTCCATGCCTGCGTGGGGGGGTGAGATGCGAAGCCGCAAGCGGCCGATGGCCGAAAAATCGAGATCAGGGGCCAAGTTGAGGTTGTACGGATTGGGCACATTAGGGAGAATGCCGATTCGACGACCCGATTCATCCGACCCTTGACCCCAAGAGGAACTCCCGCCGGGCACTCGCGACATCGCGACGTGTATTTTCTGCCGCCGCATGAACCGCGGCCGGCCGACCCCCGTACTCCGGCAATGGGTGTCCTACTTCACGTTCTACTTCGGACAGTACGAAAAGGATTTCGCAGCAGATCGAACAACCCGCCGTCGCCCGTAGGACCGATAGGATGTCGGCACCATCGGGCAACGTGATCCGGTCTGCTGAAACTTGGTGACATGGAGGTTGCCTGCTAGCCCTGTCTCGACGTGTTCCCCCGACGTTTACGTTGGTCGGGGTTCTCTGAGACGGCTGTCGGCATCCGACGACCCGCGGGGTCGCCGCCGAAAAACGTGTGGCGTCCCGCATACGATGACCTTCAAGGAGGGAACCTATGGTCTCGTTGCAAGCGGCCCTGGCGGCCATGATAATCTCGGGCAGTGGCCCGACCGTGCTGTTGGACTTCTACGGCGACACGTGTCCTCCGTGTCGGGCGATGGCTCCAACCATCGAGGAGTTGTCCGCGAAGTATCCGATCCGCAAAATCAACGTGGCGACCGAACCGGAAATGGCGGCACAGTACGGCGTGACGCAGATCCCCTGCTTCATCATGCTCCGTAACGGCGAAGAAGTGGACCGAGCGGTCGGCGGAACCACCTTCAGCCGGATCGAGCGGATGTGCAAGCTCGGGCAGGGGTTGATCCGCAAGGGTCAATCGCCGCTGGACGATTACCTGCTACCGCCGAACCAAGCGCCGCCGGCGCACATGGCCGCACCCGCACAACCGCCCGGACGGTCCCCGGCCGCTCTGCCGCGGCAAGTCGGTGCCGTCGACCCGCCACATCGAGAGCCGTGGCCGGCGGCGTCCCCGCAAGCGATCCCCGCATTGCAGACAACACTCGCCACACCGCCGTCACCCACCGCGACGGCATCCGACTGGCGGTTGTCGCAGCCGGGTTGGACGCCGCGAGGCAACGCCCGCGCCGCTCGCGACGCGGGAATGATCTCCGCCACCGTGCGGCTACGAATCGAGGACCCTCGAGGGCACTCCTTCGGCTCGGGTACGATCATCGACACCCGCGGCGGCCAGGCATTGGTGCTGACGTGCGGTCATATTTTCCGCGACTTGCAGGGCAACGGAAAGATCGAAATCGACCTGTTCGGCCCGGACTCGTCCGAGCGGGTTCCCGGGCGGCTGATCTCCTACGACGAGAAAGCCGACGTGGGCCTGGTGGCGTTCGATACGCCGGGACCGGTGAAGACGGCACGGGTGGCACCGCCGAAATATCGGATCGCGCCGGGTGATTCGGTCGTGAGCGTCGGCTGCAACAACGGCGACCGCCCGAGCACGCGGCACACGCGGATCACGGCGTTGGACCGGTGCCTCGGTCCACCCAATCTCCAAATAGCCGGCCGGTCGGTCGAGGGCCGTAGCGGCGGCGGACTCTTCTCGGCCGATGGCATGGTGATCGGCGTGTGCAACGCCGCGTACCAGAACGAAGACGAGTCGCTCTACGCCGCCGTGGGTGCGGTTCACGCAGAACTGGACAAGGTCGGGCTGTCGTGCGTTTATCGCCCGGCGGATGCGATCACGCCGCTGCCGGCCACGCGGGCGTCCGACCCGGAGATGGTAGCGATTGCCCCGCCGGCGATGCCCCGCGAGATGCCGTTGCCGACGGCTGCGGCTGCGACGGCACCGAGCCGGCTAGGCGCCGCCGAGCAGGCCGCGATGGACCGGATCGCCGGTCACTTGCAGCAGGGGGACGAGTTGATCTGTATCGTCCGTCCCGGGCAAGGTTCGCAAGGCCGCGCCAGGCTCGTTGTGCTCGATCAGCTTTCGCCCGAGTTAGCCGAACAACTAGTGTCGTCGCCCCGCGGCCACGAGACGGGAGAACTGCTTCCGACGCGGCTGGGTGTACCCCGCAAAACGCCGTCGCCGCAACCTTTCGTCAGGCAGTCGTCTTGGTCGGCGCAGTCGGATGCAGCCATTGGTGTGTGGCGTACGTCGCAGGCCGATTCGGGCACCCGGCGGCGGTGATTCTCCAGCGGATCGTTTGATTCGATACGACCGGCACAGGTGCAATGTTCTGTGTAGCCGTGCCAGCGGGGTGGGCTTCTGGCAGTGGGCAGCGAACTACCCATCCCTCGGGTAACCTACAGTTGCCATCCCTCGGCGTAACCTATAGTTGTCTGTCGTGATATGCGCCACCGGTCTACCCTGGAGTGCCCTGTGATTTGGATGGTTATCTTAATCGGCGTGGTGAACCTCTGCCTGGGATACGCGGCAGCGGTCTACTTGGGCGTTGCGCCGCCGGGACTCGTGGAAGCCTGGCACGTGCTCTCTGCGCGGACCGGTCGGGTAGAAGAAGAAGAGGAAGAGGAAGAAGAAGAACTCAGCGACGAAGCTGCCGAGGAGATGCTTGCCGAGTTGGCTTCCTCGCCGCTGGACAACATGCTCGACGACGCCATCGATGAAAACGAATTCGACGATCGGCTCGAGGTGGAGGAGTATGAAGACCTGGACGACGAAGATTCGGCGGACCTGCTGGAAGTCGGCGAGGCGGAGACCTGGAACCTCGACGAGAAGTACGTCGAGACCTCGATCCTGAAGCTGAATCTCGCGATGATGAAGAGCGGTATTCGGGCAACGGACCTCGATACGCGGTTGCGGGCGTGCCGGGGCCATTCCGATCTGGAGACGATCGAGGCCTGCCTGAACGAATTGAAGGAGGATTGCGAGACGTATCTGGCCGAGCAGAACGAGGCGGGCGAGCGGTTTGCCGAACGGATCAGCGAGATGGGTGAACTCAGTTCGCTGGGTGACGAAATCGACATGACCAACCTGGAGCAGGCCTCCCAGATCGAAACCACGCTGAGCAACATCACCCACATGGACTTGCAGTCCGACTTGGAGGCCGCCAATGGGCGGCTGCTCGAAGAGATCAAGAACCTGCGGGCCGCCCGGCACAAGCTGCGAGACAGCCGCGACGTGGCGTTCCTGGCCGTTGCCCGATACGAAAAGCGGCTCGACAAAATCGAGAAGCGGCTCTACCACGACCCGTTGACCAAGATCCGCAACCGCATCGGGCTGGAAACCACGCTCTGGTCCTGGTGGCAGCAGGGTCGCAACAAGTCGCGGCAAATGAACGCCGTGCTGTTCGATATCGACGGGTTCGACGACTTCAATGAAGACCACGGGCTGGCGACCGGCGACCGGGTCCTGCAGGAGGTCGCCCGGCTGATCGAACGCAACGCCGGCAAGGGCAATCTGGTGGGACGATTCGCCGGCCAGAGGTTCCTCGTCGTGATGATGGACGTCGGTCCGCGGGCGGCGATCAAGGACGCCGAGATGATCCGCCAGAAGATCGCGAAGATCAAGTTCGTCGGCGAGCCACAGAATTTTTGGGTGACCGTCGGCGTCGGGCACACGGAGATCTCGCCCGAAGATACCGAACAGTCGTTGTTCGGGAGACTCGAAGAAGCACTGAAGGCGGCCAAGCAGATCGGCGCGAACTCCGCGGCCACGCACGACCGCACCGAGGCGACGCCGATCGAGTCGCCCGACTTCAACGCGGCGGAAACGGTAATCCACCTGGTAGAAGAAGAGGAATAGCGATGTTTGACGAAATCGATATCTTTCACCGCGGGATGGAATTCTTGGAGAAGGACGACCCCGATCGGGCAATCGAGGCCTTCGACGAAGCAATCGAGATCAATCCGAAATACCTCGAGGCCTACTACAGCCGGGGCAATGCTTACGAGGCCAAGGGCCAGTTCGAGCTGGCTATTCGCAGCTTCAACGAGGTGTTGCACTTCGCCCCCAACGAACCGGCCGCCTACTACAACCGGGG
>JABMRB010001308.1 GCA_013202865.1 Candidatus Nealsoniibacteriota bacterium
GGGCTTGCCCTGACAAGCGAAAGGTTGCTCTTGTGTGCATGTCAGGGCAAGCCCTGACCTACCCGTAAGCTCCCAAGGACCTCTGCCATGAACTTCCGATGTCTGTTGATCGCGGTGTCGTGCGTGGGCTGTGCCACTGCCGTTGCCGCGCCGCCCGTGCAACCCTGGTTCCCCAAGGCACCACCCCTGCCGAAACCGATCGGGCAGGTTATCGAGGTGGACAACGTCGAGGAACTCTTTCGGGCGGCCGGGCAAGTCGCCCCGGGTGGAACGATCCTGCTGGCCGACGGACACTACATGATGCCGCGGTACTTCGAGTTGCACACCGACGGCGTCACGCTACGAGGTGCCTCGGGCGATCGCGACAAGGTGATCCTCGACGGTGCGAACAGCCGCCACGGTGAACTTGTCGGCGTCACCGCCTGCTCGGGCGTGACCGTCGCCGACCTGACGATCCAGAACATCAAGTACAACGGATTCAAACTCAACTCCGACAAGAACGTCCAACGCGTTACCATCTACAACTGCGTGATCCACAACATCTGGCAGCGGGGCGTCAAGGGCGTCCGCGTGCCCAAGGACGACCCCCGGATCAAGCCGCCGACCGGCTGCCGCGTGCAATTTTGCCTGTTCCACAACGATCGGCCCAAGCAATTCTCCGACGACCCGGCCGACACGCCGCAGAACTTCAACGGCAACTACATCGGCGGTATCGACGTGATGTACCCGCGAGGATGGACGATCAGCGACAACGTCTTCGTAGGCATCCGCGGCCGCACGGGCGAGGCACGCGGAGCCGTCTTCCTCTGGCACGATGCGGAAGATTGCGTCGTCGAGCGAAACGTGATCATCGACTGCGACTCGGGCATCTGCCTGGGTAACTCGCATCGTGCGGAGGGCACCGAGATCCATGCACGGCGATGTGTGGTCCGCAATAACTTCCTTACCGGTTGCGCTGAGAACGGCATCCTGGCCGACTACACCGCCGACTGCCGCATCCTGCACAACACGATCCACCATCCGACGTCCCGACTGAAACGGTTAATCCGGCTGGTCCACGATAACAACGGCCTGCTCGTGGCCAACAACCTGCTGAGCGGTCCGCCGATGCGGATCGAAACGGGCAGCCAGGTGCAACTTCGCGGCAACGTCACCCGGGAGTTGACCGCCGCGTTTGTCGACGCCGCCCGCGGTAACCTGCACCTGAAAACCGCCACGCCCGGCGTGAGCGACGCGGCCGACCCGTTGCCGGAAGTCGTCGAGGACATCGACCGCCAAGGCCGCGGTAAACGTCCGGACGTGGGGGCCGATCAGGTGCCCCAATAGCGTCCACCAACCGCCGCCCTCGGCTATGGGCGTTCAAGACCGTTGTGTTGTAGAGGAGAAGAACCATGTGCAAACAAGCGCTCATCGTCATCGCGATCCTCTCTGCCGCCGGCGTCGCGTCGGCTCGCCAGTACGCACCGCGGGTCGTTTCGCCGCACAATGCCGACGCGTACAGCATGAAGACGTTCGCCCGGTTTCCCCGCTGGCGGGAACTCTCCGGCGACGCCCTGGCGTGGGAGGTCTACAAGTATTTGGTCGATACCCGCACCGGCGTGTTCCACATGAACGAGGTGCTCGAAGGCCGCGACGTGCTCGGCGAGTATCGCACGGTCCGCGATCCGGTCAAGATCATCAACGTCTACGGCTACGCCTACTGCGGCATCTTCGGCCCGATGATGGCCGGCGTGTGTGAAGACATGGGCATCGGCCCCGCCCGGACGCTCTCGCTGCCCGGCTGGAACCATTCGACCTCCGAATGCTTCTACGACGGCCAGTGGCACTATCTCGACGTCGACGTTCGGGCCGTCTTCCGCCGCGACGACGGCACGCTGGCCTCGATGGCCGACGCGCAGCGCGACGCGTCGCTATGGACCGGCCGCGGGCCGCTGTTCTTCCCCAACGACCCGCTCGAATCGACGCGAAAGACTTACCAGCAGACCCGTGTGCTGCACTTCCACGGCTTCAATCAGAGCGGCCACACGATGGATTTCGTGCTGCGGCAAGGCGAGAGCCTGACCCGGTGGTGGACACCGCAGGGCGGCCGCTGGCACCATGCCGACGTCTACCACGAGCGGGAGTGGCTCCGCAAGCTAATCGAGCAACCGCCGCGGGGCCCGGCGCCCAACCACCGCCACTTCACCGTGCATAACTACGCCAACGGACGGTTCGTCTACCGGCCCAACTTGACCGCCCGGTCGAGCGATTTCGCCGACGGTGTGTACGACGCGAAGAACGTCCGGCCCGGCAAGGAAGGCCTCACGCTCGTCGCACCGGGCACCGGCTACGCGGTCTTCGAGGTCCGCTCGCCCTACGTGATCGTGCCGGTCGTCGGCAGGCTGGAGACGACCGACGACGATCGCGAGGCCTCGGTCGTTACGATCGACGCCGACGGCGCCGCGGCGGCCATCTCGCTGGACAACGGACTGACCTGGCAGCAGCTCGAACTGCCGTCGGGCAAGGCCACGGTCGATCTCACCCGGCACGTCAGCGGCACCTATGGATACTTGTTGAAGCTCGCGTTGAACCGCTCGGGCGATCCGCCGGTGGTTCGGTCGCTAGTGATCGACACCTGGGTGCAGGTCGCCCCGGCGGCACTGCCTTCACTGCGGCAGGGCGTCAACCGGATGGACTATCGCACGGGCGATCACTACGGACTGAACACACGGGTGATGGAGATCGCCCCGGTGGCCTCCGACCGGGACGACTTGCTGAAGTACGTCGTCGAGGAACCGGCCGACTACGATCCGACGCAGAAGACGGGTCGGATCCGAGGCCCGTTGGTGGCGAAGGTCGAAGCCCCGCCGCAAACGAAGATCGCCTGGTTCGTCGCTGCCGGCAGTTTTCGCACGCATCAACTCGAAGCGGCCCGAAAGACCCGCAATTCAATCGCCTACGCCACCGGCCGCGACGAGCAGTTTCGCGAGATCTACCGGGCCGACGTGCCGACGGACACCGAGCATTGGCACTACAACGCCTACCGCGAGGTGCAGCTGGCCGAACCGGCCGAGCGGCTCTTCGTCCGCTACCACGGCGACCCGGCATTGAACAACGTCCGCATCTACGCCCATTGCCTCGACGACGACCGGCGCTCGGCCGGCCCCGTACGGATTACGCACGCGTGGCGTGAGAACGACGAGCGTAAAAGCAAGACCGTCACGCTCGACGAGCCCGGCCCCTACCGGATTATTGCCGACGCCGAACCGGTCGACGAGTCGATCGAAATCGCAGTACCCAGCAACGTGCGATGAGGGGGGGTTGGGGCCGCGGTGTTGTAACCGCCGCAGCGCCACCCCACGGAACGCAGTCCGTGGGCGTTTTCTCTCCCCACTCACCACTCACCACTCACCACTCCCTAATCCCCCCACGCCCAAAGCGTAACGCTTAGCGAAACGCCCAGGCTCAGCGAGCCGACGGCCACGTGTGCGACGGTGGTCCACAAGTGCAAGGGACCGAGGAGGTCGGGTGTGTAGTCGATCGACCAGACGTGGTAGCGGAACCAGGCGGGCCAGTTGTAGTTGGTTACCCAGACGCCGGCACCAAGCAGTAGCTCTACGACGAACAGCAGGGCCAAGAGTTTCGTCCGCCGCACGCAGATCGACAACAGTGCGACGCCGAACGCAACCGACCCGGCAGCGATCAGTTTCAGCCAGACCCAGAGCACGAACCAGTCCGGCGCGGCGTTCCATGGCGGATAGCGCAACTGGGCACCGAACACCACCAACAGATAGATCCCCACGGTCACGCCGGCCGCCACCCAACGAAGACCCCGGCCGGTCGACGCCGTCTGCTGCCGATCGCGCCGTGCCGCCGGCAGCGAGGGACGCCGTCGCCATGCGGGTGACGTCAGCACGGCCGTTGCTGTACACAATCCGAAGACCAGGGGGGCGGTGCAATCGAACCACTTGGCCGGCAGGCGAGCGTCGAATAGCATCCGCAACCCGCCGAGGCAAATCAGCAGCAGCACGCCACACGCGGCCGCCCGGGCAAGGTGGTGGCCCCAGGAGGTGGCAATCGATTCACGCTCTTGCGGGCGGCGAGGGTTCACTTCTTGGCAGTTTTCTTGATTTGTTTCGGTTTGCAGAGGTGGTCCTTCTGCTTGGAAACGGCACCACACCCCTTGCATTTGTATCGGCCGGGCTTGGACTTGTGTTCGGATTCGCCTTCTCGACACGTCATAATACTATTCTCGCCGTTTTCCCGTCGTCGTCCAGCCCCGGTGATGAAATCGGCCACGGAATCTGCAATAATACGAGAGTAGCCGTCTCGCTCCGCGAGACGTCGCTTGATTTCGTCACTCGCTTAGCGTACATGCCCCCCGGGAGACCATCGTGAGAATCGCATCCTTATTCTGTTTTCTATTGCTTTGGGTTGTGCCGGTCGCCACCGCACTCGAGCCCACCGACAAGAGTCCGCGGCTTACGGTCGGCAAGGTTCCGGACGAGTTGCGCGAGCGGCTCGATCTCGATCCGTTCTATACCAAGCACGTCAGCGCCCGGGGGTTTCCGGTGCTCGGCTCGGCGGAGGTCTCCGACTACGCCCTGCTGGAGGCCGCGTATCTGATCAACCTGATGCTGGCCGACCGCGCGGACGTCCGCGATGCGTTGATCGAGAACAAGGTCCGCTTCGTGGCGATGGCCCATAGCGAGATGACGACCGACGTACCCGAGCACAGCGACATGAAGCCGCCCCGGTTCTGGGACAAGCGTGCCCGCGGCCTGGGTCCGTCGCGGCAACGGCCGGTGGTGAGTTGCGGTGCGGAGAACCTGCTGTGTTACCCGGGCGATCCGTACCACCAGGAGAACATCCTGATCCACGAGTTCGCCCACGCGATGCACCATACGGGGCTCAACTCGGTCGACAAGGGCTTTGATAAGAAGCTGCAAGTGGCCTACGAGAAGGCGATGAAGCGGGGGCTCTGGAAGGACAAGTACGCCGCGAACAACCGGGCCGAGTATTGGGCCGAGGGCGTGCAGTCCTACTTCGACACCAACCGCAAACCCGACCACGACCACAACCACGTCGACACCCGTGAGGAACTGTTCGAGTACGACCCGGAGTTGGCCAGACTGGTCGCCGCCGAGTTCCGCAACGCCAAGTGGCGATACTGCCGCCCGGGGGAGCGTGACGCGGCGGGCCATCTTACCGGCTACGATCCGAAGCAGGCCCCGAAGTTTGTTTGGCCGAAGGAGGTGTTGGAGTGGAACGCGCAGCGCGAGGCGGAGAAGAAAGGGGCTAGGGATTAGGGGCTAGGGATGCGGGACCGGGCTTTGGTGGCGTTGGTTCGAAGGGAGGAGCCATGGGGGAGAGGTGCGGAGTCCTCTCACACCGAAATGTCTTTCCGTTGGCCGTGGCGAGATAATTCCCGCATGGCGAGAACAGCGCAATGTCTGCCCTGAGTTCCGGTTGGTCCGGCCATTTGTCTCCCCGGTGGCCAACGTGGTAGAAAAGAAGCCGATTGCCCAAGGCGTGGTGTGTCAGAATGGCAAGATTGTCCTCGGGAGAGAACGCTTTCAATCCGTAGCCGCCGATCAGTTCGTCAATTTTCTCCTTCTTGGCCACATCCCAGAAAGTGAGCGTGCAATTGGAATTCGATCCACCAATGAGCATCCCGGGCATCGCCAGAACAAGCGTTTGGTCCTTGTTTCCCAGCAAGCCGCCCATTGATATCTGCTCGATTCGATCCACCACCTTGCGAGTCGCAAGGTCGACGCGAACCGACTCACCCTTGGCGAGGCCGTCCCGAATCACCGGTATCCACGCTGATCGTCCGTCCGTGCTGATCACGGGCCCTCCTGTAACTTCGATAGATCTCTCTTTCCAGGGGATATACGCCGCCTCGACTTTGCCCGTCGTGAGATTCCACGTGCAGGGGTGACCGTGGTAGTTTACCTGTATGTGGAAGTACACTTCCCGCAAGTCCTTTGCAAACCATACGAGGGCGACCTGCCAGTGCTCGGGTATCTGATATGTCGCGGACTGCTGCCAGGCGTCGGACTTCTTTTCCCATGCGATCAGTCTCCTCTTGGTGGCCACGGCAAACGTTCTTCCCGCGGCGTCAAACGCTAGCTGCCGGACGGCCGAATCGCCAGATTGAATCTCCTCGACCGAACGCATCTTCACTGGATCGACGAGCCGAACCTTGCCGTCCTCCGTCCCGACGCCCAGCAGCGAACCGTCGGAAGTCCAGGCCACGGCGGTGATTTCGCGGTCCAGCCGCAACTCTTCGGCGCCGGCACAACAGGGCGACGTCAGAAAGGGCACAGACAGTGCAGCTAGAACGCCTTGCCAGGGCCAGGCAAGCGGTCGCGAGAGTACATGGATCGACATCTTCTCACCTCCGAGTAACGGGGAACCGAATCGCTCAGCAGAAAGCACCGCCGCCGGGGGGGTAGATTGTATCAACGCCGACTGAGCAAGGCAATACCGGAACTTCCAGCCCGGCCGGCGCGTCTCTTACTATGAGCCTGCTGTGAACGACTACGCCCAACTGATCGACCTGCCCTTGCGGGGACTTCCGCCCCATGTCTGCGCCGAGAGACCATTGCGACAGCGAACTGCTCAGCGCCTGCCTCGACGGCGAACTGACCGCCGACGAGCATGCGCAGGTGGATCGCCTCCTGGCCGAAGAACCGGCCATGGCGCAACTGCTCGATGAACTCCGTGCGATTGGATCGATGCTCCAGGAGATGCCCCGGCACACGCTCGACGAAGACCTCAGCGGACGCGTGCTCCGGGCGGCCGAGTCCGCGGCGGCGAGCCGGGCATTGCAACGACCGGCCGTTGGCCCCACGCCGCGACCGCGCACACCGGTCTACGTCGCCCTGACCGTGGCGGCCGTAGTAGTGCTGGCGGTGATCGCTCCGTGGTGGGGCGACCGGGCCGAGCACGACCGGCTTGCCGTGGCGCCCGTGCCGGACGAGAAGCCCGCGGCCCTGCTGCGAACCGAACCGGCGCCGAGATCCGGCGGTGCGCTCCGAGGCGGCTTGACCGATTCGGCAGCGCCCGACTTGGAAACGGCCGCCGCGCAAGAGCCGCCCCCAGCCCCCGGTTTCACCGCACCCACGCCGGGCGATCTGGCCCTGCAGGGCAAGGGTGCCGCGGCGCTGGCCAGTCGGCCGGCCGCCGCCGGACCGGCAGGCCATAACCAACCGATCGCGTCTGCCGGGCAGGCCGCGCCCGTATTGGATGAAATGCCCGTGCTGGATGAAATGATCACCCGGTACGACATGATCGTGCAATTCGAGATCAGCCCCGAGGCCCACCGGCAGGGAGCGTTTGGCAAGCTGCTGGCCGCTCACGAACTCGTCCAGAGCGAGTCCCGGACTGCCCGGCATAGCGCAGTCGACGGCGCGAAGGCCGCCGACTCCATGCGGGCGCCCCGCCCCAGTTCGCCGAAACTTGGCGGCAAGGGCGTTCCGGACGAAGGTTTGGCGGTCGCCGAGAAAGAGCAGCCGATCTACATCGAGGGCACGGCCGCACAGATCGAGGCCCTGCTGGCCGCGTTGAGCGCCCGGCCCAAGGCGTTCCGTCGGATTTCGCCGCCGGCAGCAGAAACCAAACGGTCGGACGACGGCAGAGCAACGCTCCGCGTGCGAGTCGAGCTGCGCGTGGCCAAGTAGCAATGTCGCGAGCCGCGGGGCTTGCCCCCGCGCACCCGTTGCGCCGGGGTAAACCCGGCGGCTCGCTGGGGATTGGGAACTTTTTGGCATGGTCGGTCGTCTTATAGAGTGGCAACGTGTGCGCTCGGGTGCCCCCCCCGTATGACGGGAGTATGCTAGACTTTGTCGGAAGACCCGTATTGTAGCCGCCTCCGCTTCCAAAAAACCAAAAGGTCCCGATCCATGTCCCATCGAGCATTTACCCTGGCGACGCTGCTGCTGACCTGCCTGGCCGGCCATGTCGCGGCCGACGTCGATCTGGTTACCGTGCCGCGCCGGGAAGCGACGCAACTGACGATCTACAATTCTGAAGACATCACGATGGTCCGCGAGCACCGGCTGCTGACGGTCAAGCCGGGTGTTAATCGGATTCAGTTCTCCTGGGCCAACACGCTGATCGATCCGACCAGCATCGACTTCCGCATTCTCGACCATCAGGACAAGGTCGACCTGATCGACACCACGTTCCCCAGCGGCCGCAACGACGCCCTGCAATGGAACATCCAAAGCCAGATGGCAGGCAAGCTGCCGGTCGAGATCCGCTACTTCACCAGCGGAATCACCTGGAAGGCCGACTACGTAGGCATCGCCGATCAGGACGAGACCGAACTGGAGCTGACCGGCTACGTCCGCGTGCTGAACAACTCGGGCGAGCTCTACGACAATGCCCAGGTGCGGCTGGTCGTCGGCACGATCAACCTGGTCGAGAAGATCGCCCAACTAGCCAGACGTCCGGCGCCCGGCTCGCTGAGCGTCACCGGTGCCACAGGGACCATCCAACTCAATGGGATCGACGAAAAGGGACTCAAGCTGAATGCATTCGCCGACTCAATTCGGCTCGGCGGGCTTGCCCGGGACTCCGGCGCCTTGGCCCCCGAGGAGAAAAAGCACGTCGTCAAGCAGGGGCTCTCCGAGTACTTCCTCTTCACGATCGAGGGCCGCGAAGACATCCGCGACAAGGAGCCCAAGCGGCTGGTCTCGATGAAAGTGGCCGGCGTACCGCTGGAGTGCATCTACAAGCTAAGCGACCGTGACGGCGGAGCGCACTTTACGAAGTTCTACCGCTTCAAGAACAAGAAGCTGGTCGACGACGACGGCAACGACAAAGACCTGCCCGCGATGGAGAACCTGGGCCTCTCGCCCTTGCCTGACGGCGGCGTGCGGCTCTTCTCCGAATACGACAACAAGGATCTGGCCTACGTCGGCGGCACCACGACAAAGTACATACCGATCGGCGACCGCGTCGAAGTCAACGTCGGCCGCGACTCGGATATTACGATCGTCCGCCGGCTGAAGAACCAGCACGTTAGCAACGTCGTCGCCCGACAGTACAAGCGGCGGCTCGACGATACGTTCGTGCTCTACTACGATCTGATCGACTACGACGAGACGTTCGTCTACGAGGAAGAGATCGTCTCCGGCAAGCCGGTCGTGGCGAAGGTCGAGTTGGAACGCCACTTCGAAGCCGACATGGTCCTCTGGGGCACCGACGGGAAGCCCAAGGACTGGCAGAGCGACGAGCCGGGCGCCTACGTCGATCTGCATCAGGCCGGCGCTCGCGTCGAACGGGTCGATCAGAACCACGCCAAATACTTCCTCGATCTGAACCCGGGCGAGAAGCGGTTCGTCCGCTACTCGGTCACGTACAAACGCCGCAAGATGGCCCCCGAGTTGAACACCGAGAAGAAGCGAGAGCCGTTGTAAAGGGAGTGGGCAGTGGGCAGTGGGGAGTGAAGAGTGAAGAGTGAAGAGAAACGCCCCCCGACTGCGTTCGGGGGGGTAGATCGTGGCGAGGACGCCCGGCAACTATCTACTCACCATGGCGACGATCGCCAAAACCACGGCCAGCAGGGCGCCGGCGGCGATGCCGGCCCAGAGCCAGATCGGCGTGCCCTTGCGGCGGTGGCGGTAGGCCTGGATCTGGTCGCCCGTCATCGGGTTGCGGGCGCGGATCCGTGCGACCGCGGGCGATCCCTGGGTGCGGATGTTGAACAGCGAGGGAGAGGAGTCCTCCAGCCGGTCGGCCTGCGGAAGCGGCGCCGGGCCGGGAGAGCTCGGATCGGACTGAACGCCGGGGAACTCTTCGGGCATGTTACGCACGGGCATCTTAGACACGGGCCCCTTGACCGTCGGGCGATCGAGGTGGGGCGAGGTGTCGGTGGTCGCGGCGTCGCGGTCGGGAAGTCCGGGCAACCGGCCGGAGCTGGCCGGGTCGGACGCCGAGCGTCGCGGCGGTTTGGCGGGCCTTGCCGCGGTGGGCGGACCGCCGGCCTTGCGGGCAGCCTCCACGCCGGGAACGGCCGCCGCCAACCGGGACGAGCCACTCCCGCTGCCGACGTCCACGGCAACGTCGTGCGCCACCAACCAACGAGCCAACGTGTCTGCCACCTCGCCCATCGTCTGGTAGCGATGCTTGGCCTTCTTGGCCATCATCTTCGTATTGATCTCGACCAGATCGGCCGGTGCGTCGGCGCGCTTGGTGCGGATGTCCGGTGCCGGCTCTTTCTGATGGGCCACCAGCCGTTGCGGCAGCGTGCCGTCGGGATACGGAGGATGACCGGCCAACAGATAGTACAACGCACATCCCAGGCTGTAGATGTCCGCCCGGATGTCGACGCCGTGGCTGTCCAGGGCCTGTTCCGGTGCCAAGTAGTCGGCCGTTCCCAGCACGTTCTCGTTGTAGGCTACCGTCAACGAGGCTTTGTCCTCGCCGGCAAACCGGGCCAGCCCCAGGTCGAGCACCTTGACGACGTTGTGCAGATCGACCAGCAAGTTGGCCGGCTTGACGTCGCGATGGATCAGGCCGGCCTGGTGCGCGTGGGCCAGTCCCTCGGCCGCCTGGCGGATGTACCCGACGGCCGTGGCATATTCCATCGGGCCGTCCGCCTTGACCATCGCCTGCAAGTCGCGGCCCTCGACGTACTCCATCACCAGATAGTGGACGTTGTCTTCGTTGTCCACGTCGTAGGCGCGGACGATATTGCGGTGGTCCAGCGCGGCGGCGGCCTGGGCCTCGCGATGGAACCGGGCGAGGTAGGACGAATCTTCCACGCGGTCCTTAGGCAACACCTTGATCGCCACGCGGCGTTGCATCAGCACGTGCTCGGCCAGATAGACGCTGCTCATTCCGCCGGTGCCCAGCAGCGCCAACAGCTTGTACTTACCGAGGAAGAAGCCCCGGTGCTTGCCTGCGAGCAGCTTCTCGCACTGCCACGACGAGAGCAGACCGGTCTCGACGAGTTTCTCGGCAAAGGCCTCGGCGTCGTCCTCGGCCGGCTCGTCCCCGGCGCGCTCCTTCAGTTCGGCGATGGCCCGCTCGAGCTGGACGTGCTCGATCAGCCCGCTTAAACGAACTTTGTCGAGAAATGCGTCAACGGTCAGTTTGGCCATCGCTGATGCCGGGGCCGGGAGTTTGCACGACAAGCGGAAGTTGTCCACGGGGGCGCCGCAGCAGAGAAGCAGTGCAAGAAAAGCCGAAAAGGCGGTTCCCCCAACCGTGGCCTCGTTCCGTTACCTCAAAGGGTCCACATTACCAATAATACCACAAAACGCCCGATATTACCAGCGTTGGCCCGCGTTGCATAGCACCCGGCCCGGAAAACCGCGATGCCAGACGCCCGGCTGATCGGGCACCGCACACCCCCCGGCGGTGTATTCTACTGAAACGGTAGATCCTAGTGACGCACTTTAGGAAAGCCCGGTCGGAATTGGGGCTCGGGACTGGGGGCTCGGGACTGGGGGCTCGGGA
>JABMRB010000129.1 GCA_013202865.1 Candidatus Nealsoniibacteriota bacterium
CCGCAAGGCAGCCCAGTCGCTGAGCCAGACCTTCGCGTCGCCGTCGGCATCGCCACCCAGGGCGATGAAGACGTCGAGTTCGACGCCGCGGGTGAGCGGCGGATTGACCTCGGTGACCACGTCGTAAAGAACTCCCCGCAGGAAGGCACCGTGGCCAAGGTGCGGGCTTGGCTCACCGGGCGCGGCGAGTGCCGGCGTGACGGTCGCGAACCGGTTGTTCATCATCACCGGGTCGGGGACAGCGTCCTTGTCGAGCCAGCCGATGGACCCGCCGGCCGTGGCGGGGTTGCTGACGATCTCCAGCTTGGGATTGCCAAAGAAGCTGTTGTCGTTGCGATCATTTACGCTGCTGACGTTTAACTCCCCGTCGAGCATCAGTGTGCTGCTACCAAGGGCAAGGCTGATGTTGTCGGCGCTGTCGGGTCCGCCTGCTGCGGTGGCCACGCTGACCTCGACGTTGTAGGTTGCGTCGGGGCCAAAGGCCAGTTCGCTGTCGCCAACGGTGATCTTGCCGATATCGGGTCCACCACCGCCACCCGGGGCGATGCCGCCCGTGATGTCAATCAGGCCGTCGACCGTGCCGGTACCGGTGAGATTGCCCAACTCGACCGTGGGGATTTCCAAGGGGATTGTGAAGACAAAGTCGGCGTAGCCCGGTGGTCTGGGGGCCATGTCCGAATGGCTTTCAAACCAGAGTACCTCTCCCGGGCTGCCGGCGTCATCGCTCAAGACCGACACGGTGAAGTCCTGTAGCCGCTCACCGCAGCAGGTGCCCCCTCGTTGCCAGACGCGAATCTGATTGAGCGTTCGTACTTGCCCGAGATCGAGCACGTACTCGGCTTGGAGAACGTTGGTCCTGGTCCATGTATCGCCAACGTTTTCGAGGTCGCCATCGTAGGCCGCGGCCGTGCCGCCGTGACCGCCGGACCCGACCTCGGAATAGAACGTGGCCCCTTGGCTCGCCAAGGCCACGTCGTTCTGGCTGGTGCCGTCGCCGTCGATTCCGTCGGGGGGCGAGCCCTCGACAAAGGCCTCGATCTCACCGATGTGCAGGTACCGGTTTGCGCCGGTGTCATTGTTGCGGACGCGGATGAAGCGTGAGCCGCCGGCGGGCGGGCCCGTGACCAGCACGGTGGCGTCGTTCAACTGCAGGGTTCCCGGGCCGGCAGCCAGATCGGAGCCGATCACCGAGAAATCGCCGGCCGTGGCCCTAACGGTCATGATGCCGGGAAGCTCCATGCTTCCGGTGACTTTCACGCCGGCTTCCGCGGTGCTTGCTACGCCGCCGGAGACCGTCAAGGTGTCGACGGTCATGTTCTCGCCGGCGAGCGTGGCCGTACCGCCGGAGACCGTCAGGCCTCCGATGCTCGAGCCTGCTCCGCTGATGTTGACGATGCCGCCGGCGGCTTCCACGGTGCCGACACCGCTGAGCGTACCGGCCACGTTCAGGCTGTAGTTGCCTTCGGAGGAGAGCGAAAGGGTTTGGCCGTCGGCCACGGAGACGCCGTTGGTGCCGCCGAGGGTGACGGTTGCGGTGTCGGCCCCGGTGCCGAGCATCTTGGCGATCAGCGCACCGCTGGCGGTAACCTCGACTTCGTTGTCGAACGCGGCGGCGCCGGTCGAATTGGCCGAGAGGACGACGTTGCCGCCACCGAGTCCCAGCTTGGCGGTCCCGAACGGGTTGGCATCGGTGGTCTCGACGATTTGGCCGCCGAGGGTTCCGGTCAGGGCGTCGAACGTGGAGCCGGTCATTCTGACGGCCGGGTCGTCCAGCAGCAAATCACCCTGGACGGTGATCGTTGCCCCGAGGTCACCGCCGTCGATCGGACCGAGGTCGGTCGGCACCGTCGGGCTGACGCCCACCGAGGTGCCGGTGATCGTCGTGGAGGTGAAGCTGATCGACGTGGCGGAGCCGGCGGTAGCCAGGGCGCCGTCCTGCAGAAACAAGCTGCCGAGTTGGGCGTCGTACCAGGAAGTGGCCTCCAGCGTGGAATCGGCAGTTACCGTGAATTCGTGCCCGGTCATCGACACCGCCTCGAGGGGCATGTAGTCGCCGATACCGTATGGCCCGTTCGGAAAAAAATGTCCCATTTGCTAG
>JABMRB010001309.1 GCA_013202865.1 Candidatus Nealsoniibacteriota bacterium
CTTTTGCCGTGTCGAACAGGAACATTCCTCCGGTGGTTCCGGAGTGATGCCCCGTGACGGCCCCGACGAACTTCGTCGAACTGCCGGGAATCGGTTTCGGGTAGAACGTCGAATTGGGCCAGTACGAGTTACTCCCGTACATTGACGCCTGACCGGTGCCGTCGGGGTTCATGGAGAACATCACGCGATTGAAGGCGTGGGGCGTGTCGGTGTAATCCCAGCGGAGGTACATCACGCGACCGTTCGGAAGAAACGTCGGATGCCAATCGTGGTCCTGGTCGTTCGTGAGTCGTTCGATGGTGCCGTCGGTCTTTCGCCGGTAGAGATTACCGATCGGAGAACCGCCGCGAATGCAAGGCACGCCGTTCATCGTCGCGCTGCTGACGAAAATAATCGACTCGTCGGGCGAGTAACAGGCGTCGTAATTGCTGATATCGGTTTCCAGAATAGTTTCGATCTCGCGGACGACCGGCAGTTTGGTTTCCGGGTCCATTTCCGGAGGCAGATCCACCTCGAAAAGCTGCATCCCTCGTTTGGTGAGTCCACTTGCCGTGTAAAGCAGTTTGTTCGCGTCCCAGTGCAGGTCGATTGCAATCAGGTTGCGTCGTTCCGGCGGGACAAAAAGCGTGGTCACCTTCCCGTCCGGCGAGACGGGCGAAAGTACCTTCAGGGCCACCCCGCCCTCGCGCGTCGTCCCACCGACCGAGTCGAGGCTGAGCCAGTTTCTCGGCGTCATTGGATTCGACGAATCGACAAAGAGAAGTTTGTCGAAATCGATCAGCGGATTGGCAAGCAGGGCTTCCTTGAACAATTTGTCAAACTCGTCCGCGAGTGGTTTCAGTGGCGCATCGGTTTCTTTCACCGCCTTCTGAAGTTTCTCCAACTGGGCAAGGTACTTTTGTCCGTTCGGGTATTTGTTGCCGAACGTTTGTGTCAGGTCTTCAATCGCTAGACGCAACGAGTCAAAGTTATTTCGGAACGGATTGTCTTGCCTGGCTCTAATGCGAGGTGATTTCTCGTCGGGTTTTTGATGTTCGTGACGTAGCCATTCGAAAAGAACCTCGGTCGGCGGCAAGTCCGGATTGACTGTCGGGTCCTCGGCATGGGCCGGTGCTGCCAACGTGGGGACAAAGAAAAGCGCGACCGAAAGAAGTATAAAGCCTGACACGGCTGTGAACGATTCTCGCAGAAGGCCGAGTGATCGCATGAAGGGTTCTCCTTGGGATGGTCAATCGTTGACGTTCAGATTCGTTGTGTCGACATCTCAGTCTAATTCGATTAGAACAAGGGCGGCGATCGATTGCAAGGCAAATCGAAGAAGTCCCGATGCCAGTTTCGCACGCTGCGGGGGTGTCCTCGGGAGGGACTGGGCATATTGGGGGGCATTCGCTGTTCTCTCTACCAGGGCGTTGCCGTTTCGGCTAGAATGCATGCTGGTAACCTGGAGAGAGTTGTCGATACATTTCTTGCGAGAGGACTTGCAATGAAGAATGAACGGTTTCTGTCGTGGCGGTGTTGCCGGTTGACGTTTGCAGTGTTTGCCGTGGCGTGTCTTGTCGTTTGGAGCGTCGCGTTGCCGGTGGCCCGGACGGAAGCCGGATCGTTGGTGATTCCTGCCTGGTCGTTCGCACGCGGCAATGCCCGGGTCTATGCCGGCCCGGACCAATATGCCGATGCGGGGCCGGTGGTGGGTAGCGGGCCCGAGCGGCCTTGGGGCTGGACGGTCGAATACGACGTCGACGTCCCGGTTACCGGGCAATACACGCTTCAGGTTTGCTACGCGGCGGCCGAGGCGCGGCCGGTGGACGTCTTCTTCGACGGCCAGGACATGGGCAAGTGCTGCATGGGCGTCACCTTCAGCAGTAGCGGCGCGAAGTGGGAAGGGATCAATCGCAATGATGCGTGGCGCAAACTTCAGCCGATCGCCAAGGGGAAGCACACGGTAAAGTTCATGCGTAGCGGTCCGCTGCCCTCTCTGGTGGCCCTGCGTCTGGACACGCCGACGGACTTTCCAGAAGACTGGAAGCCGGCTCAGTACCAAGTGCAGGGTCTCGACAGCATCCCGGTTGCTTTTCGCAAGGCCTTTTCCAAGGTCGCGGTCCTGCCGCTGCCGATCGATACGACGTCTGACCCCAAAGCCGCCGGATCGTTGATGATTCCCGCCTGCACGTTCGATCGCGGCAATGCCCGGATCTATGCAAGCCCCGATCAATATGCCGATGCCGGACCGGTTATCGGCGGCGGACCGGAGCAGTCCGGGGAGACATCCGTCGAATACGATGTCGACATTCCCGTTGCCGCCGAGTACACCTTTCAGATTCGTTACGCGGCGGCCGAGGCGCGGCCGGTGGACGTTTGGCTAGACAACCGACGCGTGGGCAAAGGTTGCACCGGTGTCACCATCGGGACGCGGCCCACGGAGTATCCGGTCAGGTTCTCCTGGAGCGGCAGAAGCGCGAAGTGGGAAGGGGTTCGAGACGACAAGAAGGGAAGCCTTCACAAGCTGGCGATCACCGAAGGCAAGCACACGCTGAAGATCACTCGCCGGGGGCCGTTGCCGCACGTGACGGCGTTGCGCCTGGACACGTCGACGGCCTTTGCGAAAGACTGGAAGCAGCCCGAGCGCAAGGTAGACCTCAGCCGAGTGCCGCCCCGGTATCGCAACGTTTTCCTGACGCCGGGTGCCGTCAACGTGGCGACCCTGCGGCTGGCCATCCAGGATACGATGGCAACCTCCGGTCGGCAGTACTCCCGTGGCCAGCAGTACCTCGAGCAATTGTCCGAGTTGGAAAAGCAACAGAACGCCGCTGTCGGCGGCACTGCCGAGGACCAACAGAAGGTCGAGGACGCGCTGGCGGCGCTGCGCAGCCGGGCCATGTTGGCTCATCCGGCGCTGAAGTTCGACAGACTTCTGTTCCTCAAACGGCCGGCCACCGGCTACGGCCACACTTATGCGGATCAGCACGGCAAAGAAATCGGCGGCAGTCTTTGCGTCCTCTCGCCGGCGGTCCCTCATGGCAAGGCCACTCCGCTCGTGCCGGAACTCGACGGCGGGCTGTTCGATCGGTTCGACCTCTCGTTCGATGCAAAGAAGGTGGTCTTTACTTACAGGACAGAGGACGAACCGTTCCGTATCTACGAGATCGACATCGACCCCGTGGCCGGGAAGATGGTCCCGGGGAGCCTGCGGCAGCTCACCTTCGGCGGCGACGAGGAGGCCGAGGCAATCCGGTGCCAGGTGGGCGGGGGGCTACGACGTTTTCACGATATGGACCCGGTCTATCTGCCCAACGGCAAGATCATGTTCGCTTCCACGCGGGCCCAGCGGATCGTTTTCTGTGCGCCCGGGGCGTCGGTCACGACGCTTTACCTAATGGACGCCGACGGCAAGAACCTTCATCGCATCTCGGAGAGCCCGGTCAACGAAACGGCCCCATCCGTGCTGGACGACGGCCGGGTGGTCTACACGCGATGGGAGTACGTTGACAAAGGGCTGGGCAACGGACAGGCCCTTTGGGCGGTCCGCCCCGACGGCAGCGGTGTGGACCACGTCTATAAGAACAACACGGTCTACCCGGCCGGCATGAGCGGCGCCCGCAGTATCCCGGGCAGCCCGCAACTCGTGACGGTCACCGGGGGGCACCATTTCACGGCAATCGGCCCGGTGGTGCTCGTCGACACTCGCCGCAGCCGGCGCACTACCGAGGCGCTGAACTGCATCACGCCGGAGATCGGCTATCCGCCGTCGATGGGATACCCCTCGACCGGTTTCGGCGTTTTCATGGACCCCTACCCGTTCTCTGAAAAATTCTTCCTGGTCTCTCACGATCCCCGGGTGAAGCACAGCGGACAGAACGGCTTCGGGATCTACGTGCTCGACGCATGGGGCAATCGCGCGGAGCTATATCGCGACCCGGACCTCTCCTGTTTCGAGCCGATCCCGCTTCGCCCGCGCCAAAGGCCCACGGATATTGCTGCCGTCGCTGCCAATTTAGCCCCCCGAGAACACACGGGGGGGGCAGTTGCCGACGCCATCGCGCCGAACGAAAAAGCCCCCGCCACGCTGTTCATCCAAAATATTTACGAAGGCATGCCGGGCATCGAGCGTGGAAGAGTCAAATACGTCCGCGTGATGGCGGCTCTGGAGTGGCCTTGGGATCAGAACGGCATCTCGTGGAGCCTCGGCACGGATCCCCATCGCAAGAAGATCTTTGGCGTTGCGAAGGTCCACGAGGACGGCTCGGCCCATTTCACCGCGCCGGCCGACGAGAACCTCTTCTTCCAGGCGCTGGATGAGAACTATATGGCGTTGCAGCAAATGTCGACGTTCATCAACTTGATGCCGGGCGAGAATCGCTCCTGCATCGGATGCCACGAGCACCGCCGCAAGGCGCCGGCCGCGGCAAGCGCCTTTCCGCAGGCCTTGGGCCATCCCGTGCAGGCGCTTGTGCCCCAGTCGGGCGATACGGGTCCTCGCATGGTCGACTTCGTCGCGAACGTTCAGGTGACCTTCGACAAGCATTGCGTCGGTTGTCACAGTGGGCAGCAGCCCAAGGGCCGCCTGGACCTTGTCGGCGTGCCAACCAATAAGTTCAGCAGTTCCTTTCTACATCTGATCGATAGCGGCCTGGTCAGTTACAGGGACTGCCGCTACGGCGCCTCCCATTTCTTGGCCGTAGCGCCGCTGACGCACGGTTCGCATCGCAGCAAGCTGGTCGACCAGATTCGCAAGGCCCCCTGCAAAGCGAATCTAACCCGCGAGGAGTTCGTCAAGATTGTTACCTGGATCGACGCCAACGTACCGTACTATGGCACCTACCGGGGCAAGAGGAATCTGCAGGACAAAGACCACCCGGACTTTCGAGCGCTGCCGTTGGCGGGGAAGTAGACGGTGGATGCGTGATAGGAGTGGACAATACGAAATACAGAAATGAAGGGGGCACTGGAAACAACGCCGGACCCCTTGAGTCATTAATCCCTTTCTTTTGAACTAGTGTCCATGGACCATTTTAAGATACGGCCGCTAAGCGAAGTTGACATTGACGGCATCATCATTGCCGCTGGCGGCAGTCATGCACACCCGGATGCTGATCGTCGAGACAAACCCGGTTCAGACTACCTGCTAAACGAGACCCTGATCGAGTTGAAGTCGCTTGATGACGAGGGGCTGAGCAAAACACAACGGCAAGCAAAGCTCGCTACATTGTTCAGCAAATACGTCCAGGATCGTCCAGTGGTTGTCCTTGACCGAGAAATGCTCCCGTCCGAAGGACAGCGACATTACGACCTAATACTGGAAACGCCGATCAAGGTCGCAGCTGCAAAAGCAAGAAAGCAACTGAAGCAGTCACAGTCTGAACATCCTTCTGCAAACGCATCAGTGCTTCTCGTCATAAACAACGGCTACACAGCTCTCGATCATGAAACTCTCAAGCGAATGGTCGCGCACCGCGTTCGGAACGACACCACGAAGATTGATGGCATTGTCGTTGCTGGGTGCTATTTCTACAGCGATACGTTTGACAGCTGTTTCCTCTGGCCGATGGACTATATCCCCATCAATCTGGATCGGCCGTTTAGGTCGTTCGGCAAGCTGAAAGAAGCTTGGGACGACTTCGCAGAGACGTTCATGACGGACGTGGTCCAGGGAAGAACCACCCCGGAAATAATTAAGGGGCCTGTGGTCGACACGCAGTTCGATTACGACGGAGTCACTTTTGTGAAGCCAGCTCCGCCGATGGGGATTTCTTCCGACTTTTTTGAGAAAGGGCGACCGCGTCACAATTCCACTGGAATCACCAAGTGCCCGCCAGTGGCAATTGT
This sequence comes from Candidatus Nealsoniibacteriota bacterium, assembly GCA_013202865.1. Classification (GTDB taxonomy): domain Bacteria; phylum Planctomycetota; class Planctomycetia; order Pirellulales; family Thermoguttaceae; genus JABMRB01. The sequence continues at coordinate 5,824 of JABMRB010001309.1, forward strand.
CTTTCCGGAAATCAGCTTACGCGAGTGGAGTCGGTTCAGCGAGGCGTTTGATGGGAGCGAGCCGTTATTCGACGACTACAACCATTGGCAGCAGGAGCGTGCCACGGCAGTTGCTACTGGCGATGTATTGAAGCTGTGCGTACCAGTCACCGTATCTTTCAAGAGCTGGGAGGAATGGCGCAAGAGCAACGATGAACGAATGGAGCCATCGTCGGTATTTCGTTACTCCGCGGCTCTCTTTAACACACAAGTCCGCGGAATTGCCACCTTAGCACGTGAGCGCACATCGCACTCTATACTGCCGGCACGCTACGTTCTCGCGGTAACGGAGGAGATTGGACAAGACTGTGCCAACGACATCTCGCACATCGTGGTGATTCGGCAAATACCGGGCGCCGATCCTGACATTCGCGAGGTGGTAACGAACGTGCGGATATTCCTTGAACACGCGGTGGCCCTGGCTAGTGCGTACGCCATCGCCGACGGAATTGAGTCCGTCCTTTGGCAAAAAGATCTGACATACGCGTGGGTGTAACTGAGACGGAAGGGGTCACTGTCACTGGTCACTGGGGTCAGGCCGTGAATAATGAATAGTGCCGACCACGCTTGACGCAACGAACCGTCTCTATTCACTATTCACGGCCAGACCCAACGATCTTGAAGGCGGCGGGAGTCTTTAGTCTTCACAGTCGGCCGGATATCTGCTGTCTCCGAGTTATGCGCGAGTGCAGCGTTTTCCATACGTGCTGATCTTCCGTGAGCGATCGCCGGAGTCAGTCATGGTGATGGCTGTAGCGCACACGAGTCGCCGGCCGGGCTACTGACGAGGTCGTCGGTGAGGAATTCCTCTGGCAACAGCCGTTCAGCGGTTATCTGTTTCATCCAGCGGTAAGAGTTGCTAGAATGAACGTCCTCCGATGGGGCTCTTTGGAGGAAAGGGCCGCCTTTCTCATTCAGGAGGACTTGCGATGAGAATCGAACCGTTTCTGTCGCGGCGGCGGCGTCCGCTGATGTTGGTCGTGCTCGCCGTAGCGTATCTTGCTGTGGCGGCCCGGGCCGAGGCCGGGTCGTTGGTGATTCCTGCCTGGTCGTTCGCTCGCGGCAATGGCCGGATCGATGCTAATCCGGATGAGTATGCCGATGCCGGCCCCGTGGTGGGCAGCGGCCCGCGGCAGCCTTGGGGTTGGACGGTCGAATACGATATCGACGTGCCGGTCGAGGCCGAATATACACTTCAGATCTGTTACGCGGCGGCCGAGCCACGGCCGGTGCAGGTCTTCTCAGACAACCAGAATCTGACCAAGTGCTGCGTCGGCGTCACTCTGGATCCGGCGTCCTCAGGGCAGCCGGACAAATTCACGGCCGCCAGCAGCGGCGCGAAGTGGGAAGGCGTTCAGAATCTATGGGGACGGCTCATCACTCTGAAGTTCACCAAGGGGATGCACACGGTGAAGCTCGCCCGTCGCGGGCCGTTGCCGCATTTGGTGGCCTTGCGCCTGGACACGCCGACGGCCTTTCCAGAGGATTGGAGGCCGCCGCAGTACGAACTGCGGGACATGGACGGCATCCCGGCCGAGTATCGCAACGCTTTCCTGCCGGCGAGCAGGTTTGACGTGGCGGCACTGCGGCAGGAGATCGAGAGAACGATCAGAATCTTCGGCCCGCGATATCACGATGGGCCGCAACACCTGAAGCAATTGGCCGAGTTGGCGCAGAAGCCGAATGCCGACGAGGCGTTGGTGACGCTAAGGCGTGAAGCCATGGCCTTCTGGACGACTCCCTCCGAGGCGGCCAAGAAAGCCGGGTCGTTGGAGATTCCGGCCTGGACGTTCGATCGCGGCAACGTCCGGATCTATGCAGACCCGAACCAATACGCCGATGCCGGTCCGCTGGTGGGCAACGCCCCGCAGAGGCCCGGCGACCCGCAGAAGCCCGTGGACGGTCTGGTTGAGTATGACATCGACTTTCCCGTAACGGGCCAGTACACGCTTCATGTCAGTTACGCGTCGGCCGAGGCGCGTCCGGTCGAAGTCTTCTTAGACGGCAAGAACATGGGCAAGTGCTGTTTTGACGTGACCTTCGGTTCGGCGCCGTTTGAGATCCCGGTCAGATTCACATTCAACAGCAGCGGCGCGATGAAGAAATGGGAAGGGCTTCGCGAGTGGGGAGGTCTTCGCAAGATGTCGATCACCAAGGGGAAGCACACGCTGAAGTTCGCCCGCAACGGTCCGCTTCCTAATCTGGTGGCGATGCGGCTGGACTCGTCGACGGCTTTTCCTAAGGGCTGGAAACAGGCTGCTCGACAGGTGCGGCACCTCGACAGCGTGCCGGTCGTGCATCGTAGTGTCTTCCTGCCGCCGGGTAGCGTGAACGTTGCGGCCTTACGGCTGGCCATCCAAGATATGACGGCAACCTTCGGCCCGCAATATCCCGATGGGCAGCAGCACTTGAAGAAGTTGGCCGAGTTGGAGAAGAAACAGAACGAGGCCGCCGGTGGCACGGGTGAAGACCAACAGATAGTTGAGGACGCGTTGATGGCGCTGCGTCGCCGGGCGATGCTGGCCCATCCGGCGCTTGAGTTCGACAAACTCCTGTTCGTCAAACGAACACCATTTACGTTCAACACCTACCAGGATTCCAAGGCCAACGAGGAGGGCGGCAATCTCTGCGTGCTTTCGCCGGTGGCCCCTGACGGCAAGGTCACCACACTCGTGCCGGAACTCGACGGCGGGCTGTTCAGCCGCTTCGACCTCTCGTTCGACGCAAAGAAGGTGGCCTTTGGTTACAAGAAGAAAGACAAGCCTTTCCGTATCTACGAGATCGATATCGACCCTGCCCGCGGAGTGATGGTGCCGGGCAGTCTGCGGCAGCTTACCTTCGGCAGTGACGAGGAGGCCGAGGCGATCCGGCAATACGGCGGGCAAGGATGCGGAATCGAACGCGGCTTTGACGACATGGACCCGTGTTACTTGCCCAACGGCAAGATTATGTTCACGTCCACGCGCTCGATGCGGAGAGTCTTCTGCAATCCTTCGATCGTCACCACCCTGTACCTGATGGACGCCGACGGCAAGAATATGCGTTGCCTTTCAGGGAGCCCGCTCAACGAGGTCGACCCTTGCCTCCTCAGCGATGGCCGGGTGATCTACACGCGCTGGGAGTACGTAGACAAAGGCCTGGGCAACGGGCAGAGCCTCTGGGCGGTGCGCCCGGACGGCAGCGGCGTGGAGCACGTGTATAAGAACAGCATCATCCGCCCGGCCCAATTGCTCAACGCCCGCAATATCCCGGGCAGCCGACGGCTGGTGACGGTCGGGGCGCCGCACTGTGGCGGTCGGTTGGGGGGGCCCGTCATCCTGGTCGACTATCGCGTCACGCGCCGCGACGGCGAGGCCATGACCTGCATCACGCCAGAGATCGCGTATCCGTGTATGAATCAGGCCCGATACGATCGGGGCTTCTTCCGTGAGCCTTATCCGTTTTCGGAGAAGTTCTTTCTCGTTTCTCACAGTCCTGCCTCGAAACGGTCGGAATACGGGATCTACGTGCTCGATCCGTGGGGCAATCGAGCGGAACTGTATACCGACCCGGAGATATCCTCGTACCAACCCGTACCGCTTCGGCCGCGCCGCATACCCACCGACGTTGCCTCGCTCGAGAAGGTTCACGAGAAACAGGAAAACACGGGCACGGTGTTCGTGCAGGACGTGTACGAGGGGATGACCGGCATCGAGCGCGGGCGGGTCAAGTACTTGCGGGTGATGGGGGCGCTCCCGTGGCCTTGGAGTGAGGAAGGCATTTTTCGAGTCGGCCTGGCAGGAAACGTGCATCGCAAGAAGGTCTATGGCGTTGCAAAGGTCTACGAAGACGGATCGGCTTGCTTTACCGTGCCGGCCGAGGAGAATATCTTCTTCCAGGCGCTGGATGAGAATTACATGCAGTTGCAGCACATGCCGACGTTCATCAACCTGAGGCCGGGTGAGAGCAGGTCGTGCATCGGATGCCACGAGCATCGCAGCAAGGCGCCCAGCGTGGCAGGCGTCACGCCGCAGGCGATGGGCCAACCCGTGCAGACACTTTTGCCGCAACCGGGCGATGCGGGGTCCCGCATGGTTCACTACATCACGGACATTCAGCCGATCCTCGACAAGCATTGCCTCGGTTGCCACAGCGGCAGCAAACCCAAGGGCAGCCTCGACCTCGTCGGCGAGACGACGGAGTCGTGGAACCGCTCCTACGAGAATCTCGTCGGCAAGGGCCTGGTCAGTTTCAGGGACTGTCGCTACGGCAGGTCCGGTTTTCGGCCCGAGCCGCCGCTGAGTTTCGGATCGCATTTGAGCAAGCTGGTCGAGCGGATTCGTAGCGATCCGTGCAAAGCGAAGCTCACCAACGAGGAGTTCATCAAGATCACAACCTGGATCGACGCCAACGTCCCCTACCTCGGCAAATACGGTGGGCAGGGGGGCGGCAACAATTAAGACAAGCCTGAGTGCCGGCCGCCACCATGGGTTGTGAAATACTTTGCGAGGTTTTCAACATGCGATGTGTCCGTTTCTTTCTACCACCGACGATTGTGATATGTACCCTCCTTGCGTTAACTTGCACTGCCCGCGCCGCCGACGGCCAGTGGCCTGCCTGGCGGGGACCCAACCGTGACGGCAAGTCGCCCGACAAGGGGCTGCTGAAGAGTTGGCCGACCGACGGCCCGAAGCTGCTGTGGAAGATCAACGCCATCGGCCAGGGATTCTCCAGCGTCTCGTTCGGCGGCGGCCTGATCTACATCACCGGACGCAAGGAGGCCGGAAACCCCCAGGCGTTGCCCGAGGCGAAACACGTATACGAGCGCGCCGGCAAGCGGAAGTACATCACGGCCATCGACATCGACGGCAAGGTCAAATGGGTCAAAGACGTCACCGAAGCCTATCTGGGCTACTACAAAGGGGCCCGCGCTACGGTCACGTACGACAACGGCAACCTGTACCTGCTAACGGGTACCGGGGAGATCGGATGCTACGACGCCGCCAACGGAGACGCGAAGTGGAAGCACGGTTACGTCTTCTGGGCGGTCGGCTACGGCAGAGGCGGGATCTGCATGAAGTTGTCGGTAGCGGGGGAGAAAGTGACCGCTGCCGAGGCCTGGCGGACCGAGGACATGGACTGCATGGTCGGTGGGTACATCATCCACGACGGTTACATCTACGGCAACCACAAGCTCGGGTATACGTGCCTGGATCTCAAGACGGGTGAGAAGAAATGGTTTGAAAGAGCGGTAGGCAAGGGTTCGCTCTGCTGGGCCGACGACATGCTGTACCTGTACAACGAGAAGGACGGCACAGCCGGACTGGCCACTTGCTCGCCCGGCGGTTTAGAGATGAAGGGAACCTTCCGTGTGGACGGAGAGAATCAGAGTTGGGCCCACCCGGTCGTCTTCGGTGGCCGCCTCTACCTCCGTTACGACGACACCTTCTATTGCTTCGACGTTGCGGACCGCACATCCGTCCGCAACGGATCTCCCGGGCGCTGAGAATCCTCCCGCAGGCGTTGGTCCTGCTCGACACGGCGGTTACCGACTGCTACATTGGTGGGTGTGCTGCCTCGTCTGAACGTGCCCATTGTCCCGACATGAAGTGACCTGATGATATTCAACCTAAACCCAACACGTGTGAAGGAGTTCTCGATGAAACAACTATTTTTCTCTTCGGTTCTATTGGTTGCGATGACGCAGTGCCCGGCGATGGCCGACAATTGGGCACACTGGCGCGGCCCGACGGGCAACGGCGTGGCAACCAACGCACAGCCGCCGGTTCAGTGGAGCAGTACAAAGAACGTGAAATGGAAGGTGGCCATTCCGGGGCGCGGCTCCGGGTCGCCGGTGACTTGGCAGCAACGTGTCTTCGTCGTCACGGCAGTTCCCGTTGATGATGACACCGGACAAGAGACGTCGAAGCTGGCATTCAAGCTTCTCTGTTTCGATCGCGGTAACGGCCGCATGCTTTGGGACCAAACGGCCACCGTAGCGACACCGCATGAGGAAATACAGGAGACGAACACGTTCGCATCCGCATCACCCTGCACCGATGGAAAGCACGTCTACGCTCACTTCGGTTCTCGCGGACTTTACTGTTACACGATGGACGGCAAACTGGAATGGAAACGGGACGACTTCGAGCCAATGGAAACGCGAAGCAGTTTCGGCGAAGGAAGCTCGCCGACGCTCGAAGGTGACAAGATCCTGGTGCCTTGGGATCACGAAGGGCAATCGTATCTGTACGCACTCGACAAATC
>JABMRB010001310.1 GCA_013202865.1 Candidatus Nealsoniibacteriota bacterium
CCCTGGTCCATCCGGTCGATCATCGCGGCGTAGACCTCCATACAGCGTGCCTCCCACGCGCGGTGTTCCTCGGGCACGGCGTCCCACTGCTCAGCCTGGGGCGAGAGTTTCCAGTGCTTTTCGATCACGCCGAGCTGCTTCATCCGCTCGAACCGCGCCTCGCGGATGGCCTTGTAGCCGCGGTCATACTTGCCCTTGTACTTGGCGATATCCTCGGGCAGCGCGTGCATGGGCCAGTGGGCGGCCGTGTGGGTCACGTAGATGAAGAACGGCTGCTGGCCGCTTCGCTCGCGGTGCTCGCTGATGAAACGCACCACGTGGTCGTTGATCGCGTCGGTGTAGTAGAACGTCTCGGGCTTGTACTCGGGATCGGCGTAGGGCGAGATCATCGTGTTGTCGCGCGTGAGCGTGTTCGGATCGAAGAAGCTGCCGGCGCCGTGGATCGTGCCGTAGAACCGATCGAAGCCGCGTTGCAGGGGCCAGTTGAGCTTTCCCCCGTCAGGCCGGGTATCCTTGGTAACGTGCCACTTGCCGGCCATGTAGGTTGCGTAACCGGCCGGCCGCAGGGCCTCGGCGATGGTCACGCAGCGGTTGTTCAGGTCGCCGCGGTAGCCGTCCTGGCCACGGTCGTTCATCATGTGTCCCACGCCCGCCTGGTGCATGTAGAGCCCGGAGATGAGCGACGCCCGGGTGGGGCAACATCGGGCCGTGTTGTAGAACTGCGTGAACCGCAATCCGCCTTCCGCCAGGCCGTTGAGCACGGGCGTTTCGATCTCGCTGCCGTAGCAATTGATATCGCTGTAGCCCATGTCGTCGGACATAATCAGGATGATGTTCGGGCGCGGGGCGTCGGCGGCCGCCACGGCGGTCGCGGCAAGGAGAAGTAACGTCAAGATCGTGCAGAACGTGGTGTGTCGGGGTTTCATTGTAAGGTCCTTGTAGTGGAAAGAATGATGGTGTGCGAAAGAGACCGTCTCACGGCAACGGGCCCCAAACTTCAACCAGCAGATCGTGCAACGCGGGATCGTGCTCCTTCAACTCCGCGCGGACGAACGGGTAGAAGTCGTTGCGGTAGAAGTAGGCCTCGGTCCCTTCGGCGAAATACTCTTTGTGATTCGAGAGGGCGTAGTGGCGAACCTTCCGGCCGGTGTAGAGCAGGACCTTCTCGTAGATGCCGGCCGCCTCCGCTTTCTCGAACGCCTTGATGAACCGCGGGTCGTTGAAGCCCAGGACCTGGTCGTGATAGGCGTGGGCCAACTCGTGGAGAACGACCGCCGGGTGCTTGACCATCTGTTGCCGCGAGAGCAGACTCGCCGCCCGGGGGATGTGAACCTTCTTAGCCAGGCGCGGGTCGTGGCCATGCGAGCGGAGCCAGCCGACGTTGGGATGATACTGCATGTTGCCGAGCGTCGGATGATGATGCTCGATCCAGATCTCCAGTTTCCGCATCTCGGCCAGCCGGTCTTCCGGCAGCAGAATGGCGATCCGCTGGAGGTGGTTGGCCAGCATCGTAAGCGCCCGGGCCCCGGCCTCGCTGTGCTCTCCGTCGAGCATCTGCGGGTCGACGTGGACCGTCCAGCCCTCGATCTGCTTGACGACCGGATCGAACCGAACCGCTTTCGGCTCCGCTTCGCCGGCAACGGCAAACTGGCAGGTCGCCGCCAGCAATAGGCAGCATAGGCATTTGTCTCTGACGTGCATTCTTGGGCTCCTGTTTCGTAGGGTGCGTGCAACGCACCGGTAACGCGTGTTGTGGTGCGTTTTACGTGCTTCTGTTCGCGACCAACGGTCGCGGCTTTGTGTTGTCGGTATTGGATGTTGCGGTGCGTTTCACGCACCCTACTAACGGTAATCGATCACCACGCCGTTGACAAGTGTCTTGCTGCCGTGGCGGGTTACCTTGCCACCGGACGGCGGTAGGACGAGCAGCAGGGCGGCGTCGGGGGGGATCGTTACGGTGGTGCGTCCCCGCACGTCGCGTTGCAGGAACTTGCCGGTGCATGCGTCGTAGACGTCGCGAGGCTCGGCGCCGACGTCGACCGCTATCTGCCGGGCTGCCTTGTGTGGATTGTAGTAGAGGTAGGTCGGACAGGCGGCGGCACAGCGTCCTTCGCTGCCGGCGGCACAGCTTCCTTCGCTGCCGGCGGCGTAGAAATCGGTGGCCAGACAGTCGAGTTGGAGAATCGCCTCGTCGTCGGTCGGCCGGACGATTGCACCCAGCAGCCCGACGTAGCTCGAGCCGTATAGCCCGCGGTCGGTAGCCGGCCCCCACTTCATCACGATCGGATCGCCCGTGGCGTATGGTCCCTTGCCCTGCCACGCGTATCGCAGCCCTTCGTAGGCGATCAGGCCTTGCGGGTCGTCCTTCCAGAAGGCGCTCGACTCGTGGCCGTCGGGCAATTCGCCCGGATAGAACAACCGGGCCGCGTTGGCCAGATTCAGCATCCACTTGCTGATCGCCCGGGCGTACCGGTCGTCGTATCGCACCAGCGGCACGAGCGCGCCGGCCTGGGCGAAGGTGTTCATCGCGAAGGCGTAACCGCCGCGATTGTCGATGCTACCCAACAGCCCATGACAATCGTAGCCGTGCCAGCGCGTGGCAATCACTCCCCATCCGCCGCGGCAATCGCTGATGCCGAAGCACCAGTTCAACAGTTTGTCGACGTCGTAGGTCCGGCCCAGTTCGGCGTTGAGCCGTGCGGCGGCGAGCGTGCCGTAGGGCAACAACACTTCGTAGTACGGGTTCTGCTTGCGGCGCTCGAGAAACTGCATGCACCGGTCGGCGGCGGCTAGGTATTTCTCGTCGCGGAACTTCATCCATGCCATGGTTTCGATCCACCCGATCCCCGCCGCAGCGTCCGGTTCCTTCCATCGGCCGTTGTCCACCGGCTGCATTGTCGAGAAGTTGAAGGCCGTGTGATCGAAATCGCTGCGTCCCGTGCCGTCGTCCATCGCGAGGCAAGCGTCGTGCCAGCGGTCGGCGGTCGCGCGGACGATCGCATCCATACGGCCGGCCTCGGGGTGGCGGTCGGCCAGGGCGTAGAAGACAATGTGGGGCCAGATCTCGTACCAGAACGAACCGCCGCTACGGCAGTTGACGCCGTTGAGCACCAGGTTCTCGCCGTTGGACGAATTGTAGTAGGCTTCGCACATCGCGACGTAATCGTGCCGTTGCCGCCGCTTGTCGACGCCCGCCACCGTGGCCCCGAGCACCGCGCCGATGCACGTGATGCTTTCATGGCGGGGGCCTTCGGTCCGGTGCGGATCACCGGCGTAGCTGGGCAGCCCGAAGGCCGGGCGGTCGATGTTCACGCGGCTCTCGTCCAGCCAGATCAGCGGTAGATACTGCCCCTTGGCGTCGAAGTCGAACACGAAGCGATCGTAGGCGACGGCCGTCGCTCGCCAATCGCGGATCTTCAGCGGCTGAGGGAGATTGGGCATCAACGTCACGCACTCGATGTCGCGCTGGCCGGGCTGCGGACTGCGGCCAGCTCGGCTCGGGCGTTCGGGTGCGGGGAGAAATTCCAGCGAGTCGAAGACCACGTAGCCGCCCGGGCTGCCCTCCAATCCGAGTTGAACTTGCAGCGCCGGCCGTTCTTTAGCCAACAGCCGCGGATCGATCACCACGGTAGCAACGCCCGTGCGCGTCTCGTCCTGGAACAGCCCGACGGTTCGCTGGTGTCCGTCTCCGCGGAGATCGCCGTAGATCCGCATCAGCCACTGTGATTCTGCGCCGAGCTGCGCAACGCGAACGCGAACCGTGCCCACTCGCTCGGGGAGCCGAATGCGATTTGCCGCGGCGATCCGCCATTTCTTCTCCGGCGGCACGGCCACCCGGAGCCCTTGTGGCACGACTGCGATCGACTTGTCCTGTGGGTCGTGTACCCACCGCTGCGCATCGCGAACGAGTTGGGGCGTCCAGTCAGTACCGTCGTCGTCCGCTGCACGAACTAAGGCACCGGCGCAACAGGCGACCATAAGGGATACGCACGTCGGCAGCAGCGGCGGGCTTGTTCGCGAACGTGTCGTCATGCGTTTACTTCCACACACCCTACGGTGCATTCACGGGCGCTACGGCTGCGGAACCGACGAGACCACGCCGCCCTCGGGAACCGGGATCTTGGCCGTCCAGAGAATCGCGCCCAGCAGCATGCGGCGATAGTCTTCCAGCAGCATGTTCTTGTGAAAGTGGCCGCCGGTGAACGCGAACCCTCGTCCGCCGCCGTCGCGCTCGACGGCCAAGGCAATCACGTGGCGCTCGGGCTTGTCCGACGGCATCATCGTGGTCAGGATCGGCACGCGACGCTTGTCGTCGGGCAGATACTGGTTGAAGTAGTACTCGTGATCGGTCGTCCACGGCTTGACGCCCCGGAGGATCGGATGGTCGGAGTCGACGGGCGTGGCTTCGCTGCGGTCGACCTTCACCTTCGACAGGCCGTTGCGATGGTATCCGCCGGTCCAGTCGAGCAGGTACGACCGCGAACGGGGATTCTCCACGATCAACGAATAGTGCAACACGACGATCCCGACGCCCCGTTTCATCGCCCGATCGAGCTGCTCGATGTACCGCGAGTCGGCCTCGCCGTAGGTGGCCTCCGGATCGGCCCCGTTGTGGATCGGGAAGATCGAGTGCGTTTCGTCGTTGCGCTGGTCTCCGCTGCTGTGGATCACGATCGTGGCGGCGTCTTCAAACTGTTTGGCGTCGCGCGGCCCGCGGACAACGTAAACCTCGGCGCGGATGCCGCGGACGTTGGACGACGTTTCCAGGCACTTCTTCAGCAGCGCCAGGTCCTTCACGTACTCGTGGGCGCCGGGCCCGCCGTGATCCTTCGGCCCGGAAATCAGCACGATCTTCTTAGGCGACTGGTCCGATCCGGCCTCGTCGGCAACTTCCGCGGAAAGGCCGGTAGAACACCATGTCAATAGCGCGAAAACGGCAAGAACAGTTCGGTGACGGATCATCACGTACTCCTTGATCTGGACATTGAGTTGGGGCTACCGGTGGATCGGCCCGCCTTGCATCTGCTCGCCGACCGCACGGATTTCAGCGTATCGCGGGGCGGGCGAGTTGTCAACGTGCAGTGGGTGGGTGGTACTTTGATTTCCCGGCCTGTACAATGGCGGCACGTTCCCTTACGGCGATATTAACCGATGGCCCATGGTGTTTGGAGGACAAGAGACATGATACGGTCGGCTCGCTTCTGGATTAGTGTGGTGGGACTTGCTGCGATGCTATGGACAATTTCCCCGGTTCATCCGCTGGCGGCAGACGCTGCCGACGGGGGAAACGAGGATCTCGAACGTTTCATCCCCAACCACGGCAACACGGTCTACCAATGCAAGGGCCTGTTGCGCCGGTGGCCTGCCGACGGCCCCAAGGAACTCTGGCGCGTGGAGATTGGCTGGGGAAAGAGCGCGGTCGTCGAGGCCGGCGGGCTGGCGTTTACCGCTACCGAAACCGACGACCAGCAGTGGGCCGTGTGCCTCGATCCTTCGACCGGTGCGACGCGATGGAAGCACCTGCTGTTGCCCAAGAAGAACCGGCATTTCGCCTGGGGCCCCGTCACCTCGCCGCTGATCGACGGCGACCGCGTCTACTTCATCCCTTATGCCATCGACGGGAAGGACGTCTGGGAGATGCGATGCCCGATCGTTTGTATGAAGACCGACGGCACCGAACTGTGGCGGGTCGATCAGAAGGTCTGGGCAACCGAGGCGTCGACCCCGCTGATCGTCGGCGATACGCTCTACGTGGGCGCCGACAACCCCCAGCGCGTCGTGCTCGTGGCGCTCGACAAGATGACCGGCAAGTTGCGATGGTCCACGGTTGCCGAATCGGACAAAGACCGGGAGCTCGGCGCGCCGTCGTCGCTGACCTATCAGGTCGTCGACGGTATCCCGCAGGTGATCGTGGCGACTTACGGGACGCGCGAACTCTTGGGCGTTCACGCCGACACGGGCGAGATCATGTGGCGATATCCGTATCCGGCCCCGATCATCATCGGGCTGGTCAGCACGCCGGTGGCCATTGGCTCGCGGCTGTTCGTTTGCGCCGGAGAGGGCAAGGGACGCGACTTCTCGGCGTGCCTCGAGATGAAAGCAGTCGACGGGAAGATCACCTGCCGAGAACTCTATCGCAGTACCGAGTTGCAGATCAACAACTACAACTCACCCTCCATCTACAACGGCGGCGTGTTCGGATTCGGCGGCAACGACAAGGCCGGCTTCCTGCATTGCACGGATTTCAAAGACGGCCGCCTGCTGTGGAAGCACGACAGCCGCGATTGGACCAAAGACCAGAACCTGATCGTCGTCAACGATCTGCTCTTCGCCGTGACGAAGAACGACGAACTGGTCATGGCCGAGGCCAACCGCACCGGCTATCGCGAACTGGGCCGCTTCAACCCGGGAATCGAACTGGGCCGCCCGCAGCAACCGCTGCTGGCCAACGGCCGGATGTACCTCCGGGGGAAGAAGGACGTGGTTTGCTACCGGGTTGCCGAGTAACGTGTGAACCAAACACATTGTGAACGAAAGGAACCATCATGGATCGCCGCACTTTCCTGAAACGAGGGCTGGCCACGTCCGTCCCCGCCGTGTTGCTCGGTTCGAGCGGCTCGGCCGCGCCGAACGACGCCGACAAAATGAACCGGATCGGCTGCACGACCGTGGCCTTCCGCTCGCGATTCCCGTCCACTCGCGCGGACAAGACGGCCCAGCCGGACGACCTGACGCCGCTGGACGTGCCGCGGATGTTTGCCGCGAAGCTCGGCGTACACAACGTCGAACTCTGGAGCCGGCACTTCCCCGAGTCGTCGCCCGCCTATTGCCGCAAGGTGAAGACGGCCGCCGAACGGGCCGGGTCGCAAGTCGTCAACATCCAAATGGATGAGCCGGGCTACAATCTCTCCGATCCGGACGCCGCCGGACGCAAGAATAGCATTGCATTGGTCAAACAGTGGATGGACCGGGCCGCTGCCTGCGGGGCCACGTCGTTGCGGGCAAACACGGGCGGCGGTGCGAAGTTCGACGTCAACCTCACCGGCGACGCCTTCGGCGAACTGGCCGAGCACGGCAAGAAGATCGACGTGAAGATCCTGCTCGAAAACCACGGCGGCTACAGCAGCGATCCGGACAACCTCGTCGCCATCATCAAGCACGTCGACGACCCCTTCTGCCGCGCATTGCCCGACTTCGGCAACATGCCGGGCAACTTCACACCCGAGCAGCGGATCGAGTTCCTCGGCAAGCTGTTTCCCTACGCACATTTCGTGTCGGCCAAGGGGATGGTGTTCGACGCAAAGTACGCCCACCAGTCGTACGACGTCGCCGCCTGCGTGCAACTGGGCGAGAAGGCAGGGTTTAAGGGCGTCTATTCGGTGGAACTCTGGGCCGCGAACTACTCTCCGCCCGACCCGGCCCGCGCAGTCAACGAAATGATTCGGACGATTACGGAGAATATCTGATCGCCAAACGACGTAGGGTGCGTGAAACGCACCAAGACACATCGCCGATGGTGCGTTTCACGCACCCTACAAGAGGAGCCTAACCATGGACGACGGAAACCACAAAGTCACCCGCCGCGATTTCCACAAGGCCGGTTCGGCGGCGGTGGCCTCGGCCGTAGCCGGCGGCGTCGGCCGGGCCGTTGCCGCCGAGCCGAAACCTGAGCCCGAGAAGATCCTCGGCCGTCACGAAAAGATGGGTTACCGGCGGCTGGGGAAGACCGACCTCTGGATCTCCGAGATCAGCCTCGGCGGCCATTGCCCGTCGATCCGGCAAGACGCGACCGCCCAGGAAAACCCCGGGGAAGTCGTCGAGAACCGCAAGAAGGTGCTGGCCAAAGCACACGAACTGGGGATCAACTTCATCGATACCGACATGGCCAAGGAGTCTCGGATCTACGGACAGGCGCTCCACGAGTTGAAGCTTCGCGACCAGTTCTATATCAGCTTCGACAGTTGGGCCACCGGCTTCCCGGAGGAACGTCGCAAGGACGGAGAGTCGCGCAAGCAGCACTGGCTCCGTCTGGTCGACTATCGGCTGCGCGACTATCACACCGACCATCTCGACTTCTGGCGGCCGGTAAGCTGCATGGAACTCGACGAGATGGTCGAAGCGTTCGACGCGATGCACAAGGCCGGCAAGGTCCGCTTCCTGGCCGTCTCGAATCACGACCCCGAGAAGATCAAACAGATTGCGGCGCACCCGAGCGGCAAGATCAGCATGGTGCTGTTTCCCTATTTCACGATGACCAAAGAGACGGACTCCGGCGTACTGGCCGCGTGCAAACGGCAGGACATGGGCGTGGTCGCGATCAAGCCACTCTCGGCCGGATTCCTCGCTACCAACGGCACCGTGAAGCACCTCAAAAAGGTGCTCGCCACGCCCAATCTCTCCGCAGCCATCCCGGGCGTGAAGAACGTCGAACAACTCGAAGAGAACGTCCAAGCCTCCTACACGCGCGACGTGGCGTTGACCGAGCGGGACTTGCAGGAGTTGGCACACCAGAGCGGCGACCTCTTCGACCGGCTCCCGCCGCGGTATCAGTGGTTACGCAAGTGGGAAACCGTGTGAATGGCCGCAATCGCGACAATCTGTAGGGTGGGTCGAGGCACGAGACCCACGCGTGAGTTGTTGATGATCGTTGCATGTGCCGGTGGTGTATTGCTCGCCCGCTGCCCGGCCGGCGAGGCCGTGAAGAAAGTCGTGGTCAAGTCGAACGACGCCTGCTACGTCTGCCACATGCCTTTCATCAAGGAAGGGTTGGCTGCCGATCACGCCAAGGTACACGTCTGGTGCGGCACGTGCCACGGACCGAGCATCGCACACGTCGAAGACGAGAACATCGGCGCCACGCCGCCGGACACCGTTTTCAAGAGGGGCCAGATCGATCGGATGTGCGGCCAGTGCCACAATCCGGACGAACACACGCCCCTGAGTGCAAAAACCCGTGCGTCACGCCTGGCGGAGTCGAGGAAGGCACAGCGGAAGATCAAGGGTCGAAAAGTCGCAGTCACCGGCGTCTGCACCGACTGCCACGGCCGCCATTGGATCCCGCCGCGGGAGCCCGATATTGACACAAAGACCGGCCGCAAAGACAATAGGTAGGGTGGGTCGAGGTACGAGACCCACGCGTGAGAATCGGTCTCTATCTGCCCGCGTCGGTCTCGTACCTCGACCCACCGTACATTCCGCCAGTTGGATTTCAGGAACAATCAACATGCGCAGAGTCGCCTTTCTCCCCGTGATCGTTACGCTTCTGTGTCTGCAACCGGCTTGCCCGGCGGCGGCGATCGAGCAAACCTGGCAGTACACGACCACCGATCCGGGCGAAGGCTGGCAGCAGTCGGTCGCCCCGCAGTGCGAGCAATGGAAAAGCGGCAAGGGCGGCTTCGGAAAGCCCGGCACTCCCGGCGGCCGCGTCCAGACGCTCTGGAACACGCCGGACGTCTGGCTCCGCGGTGAGTACGTTCTGGCGAAGGACCAGGACGCCGCCAAGCTGTCGCTGGAGGTCTGCCACGACGAAGACTTCGAGGTCTACATCAACGGCACGCTAGCGGCGCAAGCCACGGGCCACATCAAGGACTACGCGATCTACGCAATCGCCCCGGACGCCCGCAAGGCGCTCAAGCCGGGTAAGAACGTGATCGCGGTGCATTGCCACCAGACGGTCGGCGGGCAGTACATCGACGTCGGGTTCACGACGAAACCGGTCCCTCATCGCTCGCCCGACCGGCGGCAGGAACTCGCCATCGAAGATCTTCGGCCGGAAGTGGCCGAGAAGTACGTCAAGAAGGCCACATGGCAGGAGACGTTGACCGCCGTCCGCACAGAATTCAAGGCCGCGGGCGTCGAGGTCGACATGGCCCTGGGCTCCGCGCTGGCCACGGAGTTGTGGCGCGACTTCCCGCACCAGACCGACTGGTTGATGCAAGACAGCCCCGGGCAAATGGCCGACTGGATAATCGGCTATCGCGACGGCAAAGGCGACCTGACCAACTTCCTCGAGACCGACCGCGATGCGTCGCTCGAACGCAAGCTGATCGAAAACGTCCTGCCCGAGTGCGGCCCGCAAGGCGACTCACTACGGACGCAACTCGATGCCTTGGTCGCCGCCGAAGTGAAGCCCGAGGACGACCGCTGGCTCGACCTCTACGCCAAGGCCTGCCGGATACGCCGTCAACTGCGACTGCGGCCGCTACTTCAGAAGACCAGCCAGGTGATCTTCGCCAAGCACCACAACATGGGCGGCGGATTCTTTGCCTACACCGAATACACGAACTGGCCCGGCAATAAGTTCGGCGGGCTCTGCCGGATCGATCTCGACGCCGAACGGAACGCCGACGGCCGGTTCGCTGCCGTCACCGCGTTGATCCCCACCGACACGGGCGGCGTCGTCCGCGATCCGGCGCTCTCTTACGACGCCCGACGGCTGCTGTTTGCATGGCGAGAAGACGCCGAGGACCGATACTACAATATCTACGAAATGGAACTGGCCACCGGCGAAGTCCGGCCGATCACCGGGGCCGACACGTACGGAGCCAGCTACGACCCCTGCTACCTGCCCGGCGGCAACATCCTCTTCGTCTCCAGCCGCGTCGTGCAGTCGGTCGATTGCGCCGGGCCGGACGTGAGTAACTTTTTTATCTGTGACAAGGACGGTGGCCGCGTGCGGCGCGTCGGGTTCGATCAGGTCCATACGCTCTGGCCGACCGTGCTCGACGACGGCCGCGTCGTCTACATGCGGTGGGACTACAACGACCGCTCGCAGATCTATCCGCAAGGCCTGCTGCAGATGAACGCCGACGGCACCGGCCAGACCGAGTTCTACGGCAATAACTCCTGGGAACCGACCACGCTGTTCCATCCCTGCGGCATCCCCGGAACCAGCAAGATCATGGCGGCCATGGGCGGTCATCACAACCCCCAGTGCGGAAAGCTGGGCGTCATCGATACGGCCCACGCCCGCCAGGGCCTCGACGGCGTGACCGAACTGCCCTCCGGTGAGAAACCGGCCTACCCACGGGCCGACGCCTACGCCCAGACGGGCGACCAATACTGCTACCCGTTCCCGCTCGACGAGCAATCGCTGCTGGTCAGCTACGATCCGATCGCTTATTACCTCCGTGGCCGAGGGCGGGGTTTCAACAATAAGAACCAGATGCGGTTCCATCTCTACTACATGACGTTCGACGGCCGGCGCGAAGTGCTCTCGGCCGACGTGCAGATTTCGTCGCTCGAACCGATCCCCGTCATCGCCCGGTCGGTACCCGCCTTGCGGCCGTCGACGGTCGACTATCGCAAGACCGCGGGCGTCTTCCATCTGCAAGACATCTACCAAGGCCCGGGCTTGACGGGCATCGCTCGCGGCACGATTAAGAAGCTTCGCGTCGTCGAGCTGCGCTATCGCGAGATGAACATCGGGCGGAATTCGAGCAGCGGCAAGGGCGGTGGTGCCAGCGTGGTCACGCCGATCGCCGTCGGCACCGGGGCCTGGGACGTGAAGGTCATCCTGGGCGACGCGACGGTACACGAAGACGGCTCGGCCATGTTCCGTGTGCCGGCGCGAACGCCCGTCTACTTTCAGGCGTTGGACGAGAACAATCGCACGATCCAGACGATGCGATCCTGGGCCACGCTAATGCCGGGCGAGCAGGCCTCGTGCGTCGGCTGCCACGAGCATAAGAACCGCGGCCCGGCGTCCGGCCACCGCACGAGCCTGGCGATGAAGGCCGGCCCGGAGCAGCTCGCCCCCTTCTACGGCCCGGCCCGCGGGTTCAGCTTCGCCAAGGAGATCCAGCCGATTCTCGACCGGCATTGCGTAAAGTGTCACTCGGCCGACGGCAAGGGCAAGAAAGTCCTGCTGGCCGGCGAGCCGGTGCTCGACGCCGGATCGAAGCGTTACTGGTCGCGTGCGTATCTGACGCTCACGGCCACGAAGCCCGGCGCCAGCCGCGGTGAGGCCAACGAGCTAGTCAACTGGATCAGCAACTCCTCAGAGCCCTGCATGATCCCACCCCAATACGGCGGCTCCACCCGCAGCAAGCTGATCGCGATGCACGACGCGGGCCACAACAAAGTCGAACTTTCGCGCGAAGAGAAGGACAAGCTCGCCGCCTGGATCGATCTGGTCATCCCCTTCTGCGGCGACTACATCGAAGCCAACGCCTGGAACGAAGGCGAGATGAAGAACGCCCAGGAGCGAATGGCATTGCGCAAGGAGATGGATGCGGTTGAACGGCGGAGTATTGCGGAGATGGTGGGGGGGAGAGGGGAGAGAGGGGGGAGCTAGGGCCGCGAGGCATGCGAGCTAGCTTATCCGCCGCACCGACACGGAACTACCTGTTTTCGGGCATCTGAAACCACCTTGGCATGCATGGATGAAAGCGGGTATACTTGGAGAAGGTCGTTCTGCTTCCAGCGTGTCATACTAGAGCCTGACGGCCCACTGCCACAAATCCATTAGCACGTCGCGAAAAGAGGCTCCCATGGCAACCACACTCGTAGAAGCCCCCGCCCAACGAGGGCTGGTGACAAAGATAGCTGTGGAGAAGCTGTTCGGGCACTACACGTACGAGATGAAGCCCAGCGACCCGGCAGGTGCCGATCCCCGGTTGTTGCTGCTCTACGGAGACAACGGATCAGGGAAGACAACGATCGCACAACTGCTGTTTCACTTGCTTTCACCAGGTGGTCGGGCAGGTCATCGTACGTTCCTCGCCCAGACTCGTTTCAAGCGGTTCTGTGTTGTGTTCGATGATCGCATATCTATCTCGGCGGAACGCCGGGGGCAAGCGCTGGACGGTGAGTATTATCTTGTTGCCAAAGATGGGGGAGCGAGTACAGAGGTGCATGCACGCACGAGTGATGACGGAGCTGTTAGGGACGACACCATTGATGACAAGAAACTTCAGGAGTTCTTCGCCGCCTTTCCGACCCCATTGGCCACGTACTTCATTTCGGACGCGCGTATTCTTCAAAGCGACGTCTTTGCAGACGAGGAGGAGGAGCGGGACAGTACACGCCGGCGCAAGATGACAGTAAGCAGAGGTGACTCAGGTGAACGGTTCGTCGACAATGGGCCACGACGCGAAGTGATCGTTGTACCGTCAATCGCGCGAGCAGAAACGTGGATGCGCCGACAGGCATTGGCTGCTTCAACAGCCGGCGAGGTGAGCATCTCCAATATCTATGGCGATATCCTTGAACGGATCGCTCAGCCGCCAACTGCCGAGCAGACGACCGAGAGCCGTGATGTGGTCCAGTTGCTCGGCTCTCTGCATTTACTGAGTGAGCGAGCAAAGGAGTTTGCTGCATTGGGGTTGGCTTCCCCTGTTCCAATTGAGACGTTGACGAAGACCCTGACCAGCGTTGATGAATCTCGCGTATCTCTAATTGCGGGGGTCTTGGAGCCGTATGTCAATAGCATTGGGGCTCGGCTAGACGCACTTGCCCACATTCAGCGGCGGCTGAGTGTCTTCCTTTGGATCATCAACGCTTTCTACAAGCGGAAGACCGTTGAGTTGACGGTTGAGAACGGCATTCAAGTGATCGACCAAGCCGGAGAGCGATTGAGCCCCAGCCTGCTTTCCTCGGGTGAACAACAACTGATGCTACTTCTCTGCAACATTCTGGCTGCAACCGGCCAGCCAAGTCTGTTCATCATTGACGAACCAGAGTTGTCCTTGAATGTGAAGTGGCAACGCGAACTGGTGGATTCGTTGTTGCAGTTAGTTGAAGGAAGTGAAGTTCAGTTTGTCATGGCAACGCATTCCATTGAGCTGTTAACCCGCCACAACTCGAGTGTCCTGAAGCTTGAGACTATCGAGGGGGTAACCGTTCACGCGCCGGGAAGCAGTGACGGGGCCG
>JABMRB010000130.1 GCA_013202865.1 Candidatus Nealsoniibacteriota bacterium
ACCTCAGCGACAAGTACGGCCTGGGGATCACCTTCCCGGTGCCGGAGCCGCCGCCGCCGCCGCCGGAGCCCGAACTGGTACACCAGTGGACCTTCAACGGCAACTCGCTGGACTCGGTCGGCGACGCCCACGGCGCGTTGCAGGGCGACGTGGAGATCGTCGACGGGCAACTCAACCTCAACAAGGACGGCGCCTCCATAACCGGCGGCGACCGGATGGTCACCGGTGCCTTGGGCCAGCCGCTCGGCGCGAAAACGCTGGTGGCTTGGTGCAGCCTCAACGATCTGTTCAACAGTGCGGGTGGGCCCCTGTCGGTGCAGGAAGGCGGCACTTTCGATGCGATTACCTTTGGTGAACGTCAGAACGCCACGTGGTTTGCCGGCAGCAGTAACTGGCACAGGTCGCAGGACCCGCCGCAAGGCGGCGAGGTGGAGACCAAGATCGACGAGGAGATCATGCTCGCGATCGCCTACAACGAGGACAACAGCATCGACATCTATCGCGACGGTGTGCTTTTTAATTCATACACCAAGGGCACGCTGGTCAACTACGGCCCGAATGCCGTGGCTCTGATCGGCCCGCGGGCGGACACCGACGGCTTCCACAACGGCACCGTCAACGAGTCCCGCATCTACAACTACGCCCTGGACGCCGACGAGATCGCGGCCCTCTATACCGAGGGCCCTTCGTCGGAGATTATCACCTTCGAAAAGGAACTGGCCCACCGCTGGTCGTTCAACGACGGGACGGCCGACGACTCGGCCGGCGAGGCCCACGGTGCGCTGGAGGGCGGGGCCGGGATCGTCGACGGGCGGCTCTCGATCGACGGCGTCGAGGGCAGCAGGATGCTCACCGGCGAGATCGGCGACCCGATCTGGGAGAAAACGATGGTCGTTTGGACCAGCTTGAACGACCCGCTGGTTTCGACCCGGGGTTCCGCGATGACCTTGCAGAGCAACGCCGCCGGGGATGTCTTCGACGCCATCGTCTACGGCGAAGCCGCGCCGCAGAAGTGGATGAACGGCAGTAACTTCTGGGCCCGTACTGACCAGCCCCAAACCTATGGCACCGAGGAAACCGTCGGCGACCCGGACGAGGTGATGATCGCGATCACCTACGCCGCGGACAACAGCATCACCGTATACCGCGAGGGCGAGTTGTACGGCACCTATACCAAGGGGGCCTTGACGGCGTTTGGCGCCAATGCGCTGGTCCAGATCGGCCCGCGGCACGCGAACCACGCTGACGTGTTTGACGGCTTCGTCAACGAGGCCCGGATCTACAGCTACGCCCTGACCGCCGAAGAGATTGCCCAAATCTTCCAGTTGGGCTCGGAAGTGGTCTCCGGCATGGAATGGGACGGCGGCTCCGGAAACTGGGCCGACGGCAACTGGAACGGCGGCCAGCCCCCCATGATCGGCGTTCCCGCGATCCTCGATACGGCCGACAGCGTCGTGACCGTGACCATCGCTGCCGCGGACTTCCTGCCTGCCCAATCGGTCGCCATCGGCGAAACCAATGCGGTCACCGTCGTGGTCGAAGGCGACGCGACGCTGAGCGCCGATGGTGAAATCACCGTTGGCAATTCCAGCATCCTGCAAGTCGACGGCACGCTCACCGCCGCCAGCGCTTCCGTCGCCGGAATGCTCTCCGGCAACGGCACGATCAACGTCGAGCCGATCGAGATCCTCGGAACCGTTGCCCCGGGCGGCAATGGCATCGGCACCTTGACCGTCGGCAACGGCGAAATGGGATTGGCCGGTTCGGCAACGTACGACGCCCAGGTTAGCCTGGCCGCCGTCAATGCAGTGACGGCCGACCAGATCGCAGTCTCCTCGACCGGTGCACTGCAACTCGGCGGCACACTGACCGTTACCAGCCTCGGTGATCGTACCGACGCCGATTCCTGGGCGAACCCCAAACCGAAGGTGGTTAATAACACGCTCGGGTCCATCGGCGACATTCCGACGGGTACGGGCTTCGAGTTCGACACCGTCACACCAACGCCCGGGACAACGGCAGCCTCGCACATCGGCCAAGGGGCCTTCCTCCAAGGCGTCACCTACGTGAAGGCCCCGACCAATCCGCCGATCACCACCGGCGTGGAACTCGATCTGTTCGTTGCCCTGGGCGGTGACGCCGACGGCGATGGCAAGGTCTGGCTGAGCGACTGGGCCGCCTTGCGGGCCAACTTCGGCAACACGGGCACCGGCAAGACCTGGACCGAAGGCAACTTCGATCCCTGGGTCGACGACAAGGTCTGGCTGAGCGACTGGGCCGCGTTGCGGGCGAATTTCGGCAACGCGA
>JABMRB010001311.1 GCA_013202865.1 Candidatus Nealsoniibacteriota bacterium
ACCCCACCCACAGCACCCCGACAACGAACAACAACCGAACCGAACGCGGCCCTGCGTATTCCCAACTCCAACAAATCCCAAATCCCAAATCCCAAATCCCAAATCCCTATTCCCCCGCCCCCAACCCCCAAATCCACAGTTCGCTGATCACCACATTCGCCCCGGTGACCTGTTTGACCGTAAGCCGCAACTGGCCGTCGCGCACAAACGCGACCGACAAGGGGAATCGTCGCTCGACGGGCAACTGCCCGGCGTCGGTGTAGTTGGGCAGCCCGATCGCCGGGATCGCCAGGCGGACCAGCCGGCCGTCGGGCGAGCCGGTGACGACCGACTGCGTTCGGCCGCCGTTGTCGTAGTCCCACCAGGAAAGCCCCACGACGTAACGCTCAGAGCGTTTCAGACCGTCGATCCGAAACGGGACTTCCGCGGTGCTGTAGAAAACGGTCGACTGTGAAGGCAACACGTCTTTAGCCTCACTGGGAAATCGGTAGGGCACGCCCGCGAGGCACACGATCGTCACTTCCTTGCCGGTGGTCGACTGCTGTTGCGACCCGCAATCGAGATAAGCGAGCAGTTTGGCCCCCTCGGGCGCGTTTTCGGCGAGCGATTTCTCCCGCCCGGCGATTGCCTCTGCCGTGACGGGGATCAGCTTCGCCGCGGCCGGCTCGGCCGCATGGGCCGTGGGCCGGTCTGCTGCGGGCAGGACCCAGGCGGCAAGAATTCCGGTGGTGGCAAGCAGCCAACGCGGGACGGTTGTCCGCATCATGCTCAACTCCCTTGAGGTCGGATCTGGCGGCACCGGTTCTCTCGCCGAACTGCTGCCGCCTGCATTGCTCAACGCCATTGCGAGGATTCTAGTCCACCGGGCCGCAGCATGCAAGTATCCGAGTCCCCCCGGCAGGGGGCAGGCCTCGTGGTACCGCTTGCGGCTTAGCAAGGTCATACGAGAAGCTGCTAAGCCGCAAGCGGTAACAGATGGACGGCCCAGCGGCACCTACGGCGTCTCGGCCGAGCCCGTCTCCAAGGTACGGACCCACGCGCGGAACGAGCGAATCCAACTGGTCTCGTCGGTCGCGTTGCGGCGGTCGAGAAATCGGACGAGTTCCGCCATCGGGAGAAACGGGAACGCGCCACTTTGGGGCTGAGACACGTAGTTGCCATCGGCCTGGAGCCGCTCTATGCAAATCGTCTTGCCGTCGTACCGCCAGACCTCGGGCACGCCCAGATTAGCGTAGATCGGCATCTTGTCGACCGCTCGGCGAGTCAACTCGACCTCGACGGCCAGATCGGGCGGCGGATCGACTGCCAAATCGGCCTTGTTCTTGCCCCGCACGAGAGGCTCGTTAGTAATATAGTAGCACTCGTCGGGCTCCAGCCCCTGTCGCTTCAACTCCATTTTCCATGTGGTCGAGCCGGCGCTGCGGATGGGAATCCCCAGTTCTTCTGTCAGCGTCTCGACCATCCGGCCGATCAATTTCTTGAGGCGTTCGTGTTCTTCAGAAGGCGACATGATTTCCAGCGACCCCTGGTTGTACGTTAAGCGGGTCCCCGATCGGTCCGTGTCGGCCAAGATGGCTTCATACGTCGACCAGGAGACGTTCCACAGCACGACGCTTCCGGCGACTTGATTCTCCACCACGGCCATCGCGTGCGTCTCCGATCTGGAAGATAGAGCCCCGTCCCGCCAGGCGAGACGACTACCATCTATTATACGCTGGGCGGCGGACCGGCAGAACCCCGATGGTTGCTTGAAGTGGCTTGAAACAGTCGTGCCCACCGGCCGCCCGTACCGATGCCTGCAACGCAGGCGGGATGCCTGCGCCACGAAGAGAAGCCCCCCGACTGGCGGGGGCTGGATGCCGGCCGGGCCTTGCAGTATGATGATTTCCATGAGCCCTACCGAATCTAAGCCGTCGGTCGAGAGCGCCGGCCCGCCGACCGAGGTGCTGATCGTCGACAACGACGAGTCGCACGCCGAGGTCGTGGCCGAGAGCCTCGATCGCGTCGGTTTCCACTGCAAAACGGCTACCTCCGGCACCGAAGGCACCCGGCTGATCGAGGAGATGCCCTTCGACGTCGTGATCACCGATCTGAAGATGAGCGACATCGACGGGCTCGGCGTCTTGAGGCGTACTAAGAGCGAGCAGCCCGACGCCGAGGTTATCCTGATGACCGGGCACGGGAGCGTCCCATCGGCCGTCGAGGCCATGCAGCATGGGGCATTCAACTACCTGCTCAAACCACTCGATCTGGCTCAGCTTCGAGCGATCGCCCAGAAGGCGGCGGAAAGCTCGCGGCTGCGGCACGCCAACGTCGAACTCAAGCGGCGGCTCGACGAGAAGTTCGGCTTCGAGGGCGTCGTCGGCGACAGCCCCCAGATGCGCGACGTGATCGAGCGGCTCAAGCGGATCGCCCCGACCCACGCCAGTGTGCTGATCCAGGGTGAGACCGGCACCGGCAAGGAACTCGTCGCTCAGGCCATCCATCAGAACAGCCCCCGGAAGAACAAAGCGTTCGTCGCACTGAACTGCGCCGCGCTGAGCGAGAACATCCTCGAGAGCGAACTGTTCGGTCACATTCGCGGCGCCTTCACCGACGCCTCGACCGACCGGGTCGGCAAATTCGAGTACGCCCACGGCGGCACGATGTTCCTCGACGAAGTGGGCGACATGCCCATGGCTACCCAGATCAAACTCCTCCGGGTGTTGGAAAACGGCGAGATCACCCGCGTCGGCTCCAACGACCCGATCAAGGTCAACGTGCGGATTCTCTCGGCCACCAACCGCAACCTGGAGGATTCGATCCAGGCCGGCACGTTTCGCAACGACCTCTACCACCGGCTCAAGGTGATCACGATCCGGCTGCCGACGCTGCTCGAACGCAGTCCCGATGTGCCGATTCTGATCGACTATTTCCTGAAGCAGTTCACTGCCGAGCACGGCAAGCAGGTCAAGGGCATGTCGGCCGCGGCCCGGCGAAAGATCCTCGCCTACGAGTGGCCCGGCAACGTCCGCCAGCTCCGCAACGTCGTCG
>JABMRB010001312.1 GCA_013202865.1 Candidatus Nealsoniibacteriota bacterium
ACGACAGACCGCGGACCGCCCGCACGTCGCCGGGAAACCGCTTGGTGAGGTTATCGACTTTCAGTGCATTCTGCATTCATCATCCAACATTCCCGTACCCCCCAAACTCCCGAACCGCATCGAACATCGCTAGCACGTTTTCCACCGGCGTTTCCTCCAGGATTGTATCGTGACTGGCACCGGCGACGTATCCACCGCCCGGCTTCATGACGTCGAGCACTTCACGAGTTTGCCGACGGACCGACTCCGGCGTGCCGTCGATCAATACATGTTGCGAATCGACGGCCCCGTTGAAGAGAATCTTCTCGCCGAAGTCGGCCTTCAGCTTTGCCAGGTCCATACCGCGGCAACAGGGCTGGATGGCATGCAGGCCGTCGAGACCGATCTCGATCATCGCGGGGATCAACTCGGCGAACCCGCCGCAGCAGTGCATCATCACCTTCAGTTTGTAGTCGCGGCCCAACTCGACCAGCCGACGCAGGTGCGGCAGCATGAAGCGGCGGAACATGGCCTCGCTCAACAAGGGCCCCTGCTGCGAGCCGAAGTCGTTGCCGATGAAGAAGACGTCGATCGCGTCGGCTGCCGCGTCGAAGACGTTCCGGCTGACGGCGGCGTAATAGTCGACGACGTGCTGCAGGATCGCGTCGATCACGTCCGGCTCGTCGTACATCTTGAGGTACATGTTCTCCATGCCGAGCAGGTCGATCAGGTCGTGCCAGAACGGCGACCAGTCGCCGCCGAGGATCGCGTACTGCCGATCGTAGGCCGCGGCCGCTGGGCGAACGTCCGAGACGTCCATCCAAGCGGGGTCGGGCCAGACGTACCGATGCACGTCGGCCATGGTGGCGTCGGCCAACGGGTGCGAAGTGGGCTGCCCGTAGCCGATCCCTTCGCGTTGCACGCCGAACGGTGTCTGCGAGGTGATACCCCGGGGCAGTTCGACGTCCGGTCCGGCGTATCGCGCAAAGACACGGCGAAAATCGTCGCCAAAACGGAGGCGGAGTTCTTCGTCGTCGAGATTCAGTTCCCGCTTGGCCTTGGCCCAGAACTCCTCGGAGGCCCCGCACCACGCGGGCACGCGGTCGGGTTCCTCATGGGCAAAGGCGGTTAGCACGCGGTCGCGAGAGGTCATCGTGGTTGTCCGTTGCGTGTCTGCTGCGAAGCCGCAAGCGGCCGTTTCATGATCCCCCATTGTTCTCGATCCGGGCGGTTTTCGCAACCGTCCCCTTTAACAGGTGACCTTTTGCCTCTACAATGGCGGCGTGAACCGATCCGCCGACCACGCTTCGCCCGCCCCCCCCGACCGCACGTTTCTCGGACTTCGGCCCGTTGTCGGCGGCTCGGTCTGCTGCGCGGTTTCGGCCTTGGGCTACACCGGGGCGAGTATCTGCATGCGCCAGTTGGTCGATCTGAATTGTCATCCGATCTGGGCCGTTGCCAACAAGGAAGTGGTGACCGTACTGGTGGTTGGCCCGTGGCTGCTGTGGCGGATGTTTCGGCGGTTGCCCGTCTTTCCGTCCGGCCGTGCCTTGGCTGTGCTGATCGGCGTTTCGCTGGCCGTTCAATTGGGGGCCAACCTGGGTCTGCAGTGGTCTTTCGACGTGGTCGGCCTGGCGGTGGCCGTTCCGGCCGTCTTCGGGATTATGCTCACCGCCAGTGCCGTGCTCGGTTGGGTACTGCTGGGCGAACGGGTCTCGCGACGCTCGGCCGCGGCGATCGGCGTGTTGCTCGTCTCGTTGATCTTCCTGGGATTGGCGGCCACGGCAGCAGGCAAGCTGGGAGGTGCGACCGATCGGTGGACGGTGATCCTGGGCATCGGTGTCCCCTGCCTTGCCGGGGCCATCTATGCCATGCTGTCGATCACGATCCGACGTACGGTTACCGGTGCCACACCCATTGCCGCCATCGTGTTTGTCACCACATCGGTCGGCGTATTGACGCTCGGCCCGCTGAGCTTCTACTCCGTAGAGACCGACGTGTTGTGGAAGATGTGGTCTGAGGGATACGTCTGGATGCTTGCCGCCGGCACGCTCAACCTGATCGCCTTCCTGGCGATCACCAAGGGGCTCGAATTGACCACCGCGGTACACGTCAACGTACTGAACGCCTCCCAGGTAGCCATGGCTGCGATCGCCGGTATGCTCATCTTCCACGAGCCCCGCACGGGCTGGCTGATTATCGGCGTCTGTTGGACGATCGGCGGAATCGTATTGTTCGGCCAGCCCGAGCACGACGATCGAGAGGCGGATCGGCACGTGTGAGGATAGATTCGTGACACACTGTCGCAGCTACGCCGCAGCCGGGCGTTGGCCGGCACGCTCGGTCGGCTGCCGCTTTTGGGCCATGACGATCGTGATCCGGCCGAGCAGATTGGCCGGCCGGAGCATCCAGCGGATGTGACGCCGGTGCAACGCGTGGACGTCCTTGTGCTTGCGGCGCAACAGCCGCAACCGAATCGCCACCGCCAGCAACGGATAGAGCAGCAGCGTCGCCAGCAACGAACTCTTGCGGAACCGGTTGGTGGCCAGCACCTCCATCTCGGCCCCGTAACGCTCGAACAGGAACAGCATCTGAGGCAGGCTGATCGGGTTGATGTGCTCCATGAAGACCTCTTCCTGTGCCGGATCGATCGGCAACGGGGCACAATCGGAGTAGCCGTAGAGGAACTGGTACCATCGGGCGGTGAAGCTGAGCACGTTTGGCGTGGTCACGATGATTCGCCCGCCCGGCTTGGTGATCCGGATCAACTCGCGGACGAATTGGAAATGGTTCTCGACGTGCTCGATCACTTCGATGCTGACCACGCAGTCGTATTCGTTATCGGCGATCGGGATCGGCCCGTTGAGATCGACCTGACGAAAGGGCACGTCCGCGCACTTGAACCCGTCGGGCGAAACGTCGCACGCCTCGACCCGGTAGCCCAGGTCCATCAGCCGCCGACTAAAGAACCCCTCGCCGGCACCGACGTCAAGGATCCGCGTCGCCCGATCCTCCGGCAACAGCCCGAGCACCTCGTCGTACGTGGCCGGCTGCGAGTTCAGCCGTTTCGGTTCTGAATTGTTCATGACGGGTACTGCGAGTGCGTTGGGGGTCGGCGCAGATTCAAGATACGAGACGCGAAATCGTACCCCCGGCCGTGTTATCGTGTCAACGCCAATCGTCGCTCCTACCCCCCGGAACGCAGTCCG
>JABMRB010001313.1 GCA_013202865.1 Candidatus Nealsoniibacteriota bacterium
ACCGTTCTGAGCTGATTCTAATCGACGTAACTCCTTATTTCAAGGCGACTTAATGGTCGCCGCCGCCGCGCTGCGGGGCTACTTGCAAAACGCAAACCTGGTGCAATATTGGCCCAAACCCGAATTCGCCTACCCTATCTTACCTAAGGCGCGGGCCTACCCAAAGCACGGGCCTACCCAGAGCACGGGATGTATCAGAGGTGCGAGAATCTGCGATGGACCGACAAGGCTGATCGCAGAAACCCACTTTACACGACCGGGCCGATTCCCGTATCCTGCCTCGCGTGTGCCGCTCGATCACCCGGCAAACCGTATTATTGATTCCCGCATAGCCAATGCGCGGTTCACGTCCCTGTCTGCGGAGAAACCGGGCTGCGCCCTTGTGCATTGGCCATGCAAGCCTCAATAGGAGGAGCAATCCGATGTTACGTTGCGATCGTCGTGCGTTGGCGAGCCTATCATGTTGCACGCTCGCGCTGGGAATCGTCCTGGCCGATGCGACTGGGGCCGCCGGTGAGGAGCCCCGCGAGGATTTCCGCGTGGAGAACCAGGTCTTCCTTGGCGACTCCAAGACGCCCTACTGCCGAACCACCACGATCTTCCACCAGGGCATGGTCTACGACTTCCTGGACGATCCGGCCGAGATCATCGTGCTGGACAAGCAAGCCGGCCGATTCGTGCTGCTCGATACGGTTCACAAGCTCACGACCGAGTTGACCATCGACGACGTGATCCAGTTCACCAAGCGGCTGCAGCAGTCGGCCGAGAACCACAGCGACCCGTTCGTCAACTTCCTGGCGGCACCGACCTTCTACGAGCGTTTCGACAAAGAGGCCGACGAGCTGTCGTTGTCGAGTTCGTGGATGACCTACCGGCTGCAACTGCTCAAGCCGAAGAGCCCGGCGATTGTTGCCCAGTATCGCGAGTTCGCCGATTGCTACGCCCGGCTGAACCCGATGCTCCACCCGGGAGCCCGGCCGCCGTTCGCCCGACTGCTGGTCAACGAGGCCATGCAGCGCTACGCGGCGATCGCCCAACGGGTACACCTGAGCTTGTCGCCCAAGAAAACCTTCCCCCCCACGCGGACTATTATCCGGAGCGAGCACGAGTTGACCCGCCAAATGGCCAAGGCCGACCTGGATCGGGTCACACAAACGCGTCAATTCATGGACATCTTCAAACCGGTCAGTCTCGAGCAGTATCGCAAGGCACGCGAGGGGTAGGCCGTAGCAAATCGTTGCAGTTTGCCACGGAGCGGCCTACAATGGCCGGGTGCTCCCGTGGCGGAGTTCGCCCGGCAGCGTTGAATCACCCGCAATATCCCACTGCAAGGAGTTCCCGCCATGTTCCGCCCCCGTTCCATTGCGATGATGCTGGCCGTTGCCGTCCTGTTGTTTGCCGCGATGCCCGTTGCGGCCGAGGTGACGGCCGAACGCTCGGATAAGGGAGTGGTCGTGAAGATCGACGGCGAGCCGTTCACCGAGTACGTCACCAATTTCAACGACACGCCGATCCTCTGGCCGATCATCGGCCCGACCGGCAAACCGATGACCAGGGCCTACCCGATGGGCAAGGCGGAAGGCGAACGGGAGGACCACGTCCACCATCGCTCGCTCTGGTTCACCCACGGCGATGTCAATGGACACACCTTCTGGCACAAGGAGGCGATCAAGCATCGCGAGTTCGTCAAGGTCGAAAGCGGCGATCAGGCAGTGATCGTCACCCGAAACGACTGGCTGGCCCCCGACGGCACCAGACTCTGCGAGGACGAGCGAACCTTGACCTTCGGCTCCGACGGGAACACCCGCTGGATCGATTTCGACATCACCATTAAGGCCATTGAGAAGGTGAAGTTCGGCGACACGAAAGAAGGCACGATGGGGATCCGCGTGCCCAGCACGATGAAGGTCGACGCGAAGAAGGGCGGCCGGATCGTCAATAGCGAAGGGCAGACCGATAGCGACGCCTGGGGTAAGCCGGCGGCGTGGGTCGACTACCACGGCCCGGTCGACGGCAAGACGGTCGGCGTGGCCATCCTGAACCACCCCAGCAGTTTCCGCTACCCCACCTACTGGCACGTGCGGACCTATGGGCTGTTTGCCGCCAACCCGTTCGGGCTACACCACTTCAAGAAGGGTTCCCAGGACGGGTCGCACACGTTGGCTCCGGCCGAGTCGTTCACGTTGCGATACCGGTTCCTTTTCCATCGGGGAGACGAGAAGGCCGGCGCGGTTGCTAAGGCATTTTCCGTCTATTCCAAAGAGGCAAAGTAGGCGAATGGCGGGGTAGCAAACGATTTTTCCGACGGCCGGTCACTTTAGAAAAAAGATTGGCAGCGAGGCCTCGTCGGGCCGCTAAGTGCGCCATCTGCTTGTGTAGCATGGAATAGCGTCGACGAAATTTTTCCCTGCACTCGCAAACACCCCAGATTGCCGCGTTCTGCCCTAATTATGTCCGTCCAGTTTGCCGATAGTTTCCTTTGTCGGCATTCACCCCAATTTCTCTCACCCGCACAGTGCCTCGTATCCCACGCAGGTTCTGCGCGCAGTCAGGAGATCATTCATAGCAATGTTCACCCGATTTCAGCAAATCGACACCGTAAATCGACTTCGAGAATACGTTAACTCTATTATCTGCGATCAATACCAACTTCAACTCGGCGCGTTTCAAATGACCGAGCGGATCCTCGTTCGGGGCGGAACGCCCTGCGGGATCTATTATTGTCTGCACGGGCCCCGGATGACGAAGTTCTCCGCCATTTGGGACTCCGACCGGAACCAGATTCTGTTTTACGGCTCGCGCGGCGAGCGGTTCCAGAAGACACAATTGACCGAGGCTCCCCGTTTGGAGCCTGCCCGTTTGGAGGCCGCCGCGGCCTGAGTCCCAGACGAGCGAG
Source organism: Candidatus Nealsoniibacteriota bacterium (assembly GCA_013202865.1). Classification (GTDB taxonomy): domain Bacteria; phylum Planctomycetota; class Planctomycetia; order Pirellulales; family Thermoguttaceae; genus JABMRB01. The sequence goes on from JABMRB010001313.1 coordinate 2,897, forward strand.
AAACCTGCATCCGTCGGTGCGCACCCTCCTCCCATGAAACAACTGCCCAGAGCGGGTGGGAATTTCGAGAGGGGGGCTTGTCGGCGGGGGTCGCTTACGGCATCCGGCCACGCCGGTCCGTGCTCGCGCACGGCCGCGCGCTGCCCGGAGTCCGGGCAGCACTAGGCGCGAGGTCGCACTGCTCCGGTCAGACCGCTGTAGTCCGACCTATCCTCGCCATGCCAGAGGGGCTCACCGCGCAGCACGCGCTGGGCCAGAATTTCGATCTTATCTCGCGATCCTGCGGGCGCTTCGGTAGGACCGAAATCTTCCGTTTCGGTGGGGAAGAAGTCCTCATCGTGACCGCACTCCAAAATCGCTTCAAACACATTCCGCATCGTACTTACAACTCCCTCGCAAAAAACGAACCTTAGGTAAAAACCGACACAATAGTGGTCGCCAAAAAGTGATTCGGCCGGAAACGGCAGATCTGGCCGACGTCACAGCGTCATATTTCGGATGCGGCGAGTCAGGTTGATATCCGAACAGGTAGGATGACGCTGCTGGTGACGCCCGACCTCTAATGGTATATTATCCACAATTTCACGCGATCGTCAAGGGGCTGGGCGAGAAAATCCGCTCGCGGGAAGAAAAAACGCCCGACTTTCCCGAGAAATCTGCAATCAACGCTGCCGCCCCTGACGCCTGCACAAACACGCCGTTTTGGGCAAAATCTGCCGGTGGACATTTAGCCCAGTTCGCCGCAGAGGAACTGCCGTCTTCCAAAACGACCACGACCGGCTAAACTGGACTCTATGAGCTGGCTCCAACGAGAAATTCAACTACCCCCCTTTCCTAAGGGGTGCCACCCAATCAGTCGGGCGATTATCGAGGCCATGCCCGAGCTGGCTCGGGTCGAGGTTGGGCTGATGCACATCTTCCTCAAGCACACGTCCGCGTCGCTGTCGATCAACGAGAACGCCGACCCCGACGTGTTGGTCGATCTGGATCGAGTCCTCGACGTGATCGCCCCCGAGCAGTTCCCCTACCGCCACACCTGCGAGGGGCCCGACGACATGCCCGGCCATGTGAAAGCGTCGCTGTTGGGATGCTCCCTGACCGTGCCGATCCACGACGGCCGCCCCCGGCTCGGCACCTGGCAGGGCATCTGCCTGTGCGAACACCGCGATCGAGCCGGTGGCCGGCGAATCGTCGTAACGGTGCAGGGGGAGTGAGTGGGGAGTGGATAGTGGATTGAAACGCCCTCCGGCAGCGGTCGGGGGGGTCGCGGCAAACAAAAAACGCAAGAAAAGGATCTCTCGATGATCGACACACTCGCCCCCCCTCGCCTCCGCACGGCCGCTCTGCTGCTATCCATCCTGGCGCCCCTTGCCCCGGCCACCGCGGCCGCGCCCGACAAACCCAACGTCCTGCTGATCATGGTCGACGACCTGGGCAAGGAGTGGATTAGCTGCTGTGGCGGCGAGGAGATGAAAACGCCCCACGTCGACCGGCTGGCCGCCGGCGGCATGCGGTTCACCAACGCCTATTCCATGCCCCAATGCACCCCCACCCGGGCCACTCTGCTGACCGGCACCTATCCGTGGCGCAACGGCTGGTGCAACCACTGGGACGTCCCCCGCTGGGGTGCCGGGTGCCATTTCGACCCCAAGCACAACGTCACGTTCGCCCGGGTGATGAAGTCGGCCGGCTACGCCACGGCCGCGGCCGGCAAGTGGCAGATCAACGACTTCCGCGTCCAGCCCGACGTCATGCGACAGCACGGTTTCGACGAATGCTGCCTCTGGACCGGCTACGAGTCGGGCAATCCCCCCAGCGGCAAGCGGTACTGGGACGCCTACATCCACACCAACACGGGCAGCAAGACCTACCAGCGCCGGTTCGGCACCGACGTCTTCGTCGACTTCCTTATCGACTTCATGACCCGGCACAAAGACGAGCCGATGACCCTCTACTTCCCCATGGCCCTGACGCACGGGCCGTTCACCACGACGCCGCTGGAGCCAAACGTCACCGGCAACGTCGCGACGCACAAGGCGATGGTCCGCTACACCGACCACGCGGTCGGCCGGCTGGTGGCCGCGCTCGACGAGTTGAAGATCCGCGACCGCACGATTGTGATCTTCACCACCGACAACGGCTCCGGCGGCGGCCACAGTGCCCGAATGAACGGCCGACTGGTCCGCGGCGGCAAGGCCAAGCTCAGCGAGAACGGCGTCTGCGAGCCCTTCATCGTCAACTGCCCGGGCCTGGTCCCCGTGGGCGTGAACGACACGTTGACCGACTTCACCGACCTGCTACCCACGCTGGCCGAACTGGGCGGTGCCGAATTGCCCGAGGGCGTCACACTCGACGGCAAGTCGATTGCCCCGGTAATCCTCGGCAAGGCCGACGACGGCCCGCGCGAGTGGATCATGGCGCTGGGCCACGGGCCGGCGAAGCTCGACGAGAAGGGCGTGCGGCCCAAGCAGGATTTCACCGACCGGGTGGTTCGCGACAAGCGCTACAAGCTCTGGGTGCTCAACGGCGAGAGCGCGAAGCTATTCGACTTGCAGACCGACCCGGCCGAGCAGACCAACCTGCTCGACAGCCCGGCCCCGCAGATCGTCGCCGCCCGCAAGCGGCTCGAAGCGGTCATCGCCACCTGTTTCAAGCAAGACGCCCGCCCGCAGTACGACCCCACCCCACCGCAGCCGTGGGACCTCAAGCCACGCATCGATGGCGGCATTAAGAACAAGGAAAAGAAGGAGAAGAAGCCCGCCCGAGACAAGCAGTGAGCAGTGAGCAGTGAGCAGTGAGCAGAGAGCAGTGAGCAGTGA
>JABMRB010001314.1 GCA_013202865.1 Candidatus Nealsoniibacteriota bacterium
CATCAGGAGCCATTTCATGAAACGCATCAGTCCCGCTACCGTCACGATCGGCGTCGTAGCCGTTCTGTTTGGCCTGGTCACCGCCTACGTGGTCCGGCACTACAACGACACGCCGGAACCCAAGGCGACGGCCCAACGGACCGTCTCGCTGATTCGGGCGAAGATCAATTTGCCCAAGTACAGCCGCATCCGCACACAAGACCTGGAGATCGTTCAGGTTCCCGCCGACAAACTCCCCGAAGGCACGTTGCGTGTGCCGTCGCGGGCCGTCTCGCGATTGGTCCGCGATACGATCATGGCCGGGCAGCCGCTGTTCGAGAAAGATCTTTACGGCGTCGGCGAGGTACCGATGCTGGCCGATCAGCTTCCGCCCGGCTTTCGAGCGGTCACGTTGCAGGTCGACGCCAACAGCGCACTCAACGGCATGATTCAGCCCGAGTCGCTCGTCGACGTCAGCTTGACCGTGCAGAACGATCATCCCGAGGTGGGTGGGCTGGCTACGTTGACCCTGTTGCGTCGAGTGAAGGTGTTGGCCACCAGCCAGACCCGATTCCGCAGCATTGAAGACCGGCCGGGTGACTTGCAGAACATCACCGTCTCGGTCTCTCCCAAGCAAGCCAACAAGCTGATCCTGGCCCAGCGCTACGGCACGCTCAGCGTGACGCTCCGCAGCAGCCTGGAAGACGATATGACGGCCGAGGCCGAGGATAACCACGACCTGGTCAACCCGGCCGAGTTGCTTGGCCTGCCTTTCATCCCCGAGCCGGAATCGACCGAGAAGACGGCCCAGATCTGGCGGGGCGGACAGATGCAAGAGGTCACGTTCTTCGAGTCGGAGATCGCCGAGTCGCTGCAAGCCAACTGCAAGGACTGCAAGAAGAGCAAGGCGGGCAAGAAGAGCCTCGGCCGCCCGACGCCTGCCGTGCGGATCGGTTCCGACGCGAAGGAATCGCCGGACGCCACACCGGTCGGGCCGCAGCCGACGCCCGCCGGCGGTATCGCACAGAGCCGGTCGTCCCGTGGTCAGGTTCTATACGTAGACGTGGAAGCAGGTACGGCAAACTGAGCTCCAGTTGGGACGGCAGTTCAACTGCCATCCCAACGCGTGACGTTTAGCGGTCGCCGGCACGGCGACAAATACCAATTTACTCTGAGGTACCTCCCATGCGGATCGTTCTTGCAGATAACCAACGGCAGCGGGGCGACAAATTGCGGCGCGTGATGCTGAGCGAAGGGCTCACTTGCGACGCCGAAGACGCCGTCGGCTACGAGGGCCTGCCCGGCCGGCTGGCCGGTGCGAAGCCCGACCTGGTGCTGGTGACCTGCAACGGTGCGACCGACGAAGCACTGGCCGCCATTCGTACGGCCCATCAGATCACCGACGTACCGGTGCTGGCCGCCGGCGAGAACGCTACGATCGAAGCGGTTCGCGAGGCGATGCGGGCCGGTGCTCGTGAGTTCCTCGACCTGACCCACTTCCGACTCGAACTTTGCCGGGCGATCCTCGACTTGGGAATCGACAACGATACGGGCCGGCGCGGCGAGGTCATCTCGTTGTTTTCCCCCAGCGGCGGTATCGGTGCTTCGACCGCGTCGATCAATCTGGCCGCACATTTGGCGGGCGACACCGACGCGCATGTCGCCTTGATCGATCTGAAGCCCGCGCCGTCCGACCTTTCCTTGCTGTTGGACATCGAGCCCAGGCACACGCTCGACGACGTCTGTCGGCAGTGGGAGCGGCTGGACCGGCAGATGCTCTGTGCGGCCATGACCCGGCACCGTTGCGGTTTGCAAGTGCTGGCTCAGACCGGCTATCCGGAAGCGGGCGGCGTGCCGGAGAATACGCTTTCGGCCCGGGTCGTGCGCCGACTGCTGACGCTGATCCCGCGGGTATGCGACACGGCGGTCGTCGATCTGGCTCACACGCTCGATCCCACGCAGATCGAGGCCATGCGGCTGTCGAGTTTCGTCGGCTTGATCGTTCGCCCCGATGTGCCGGGCTTGAAGCGGGCCCGCTGGGCACTGGAGACGGCCGTCGACGCCGGAGTGCCGCGCGAGCGATTCCGGCTCGTGCTCGGTCGGGCCGGTCAACGCGGACAGGTCGACGTCGGTAAGATCGAACGGGCACTGGGTATCGAGGTGTTTCAGCAAATCCCCGAAGACTACCAGGCCGTCAACCGGGCAATCAACGAAGGCCTGCCGCTGGTCGAAACGTCGAAGCGATCGCGGATCACCCGCAGCTTCTCGTCATTCGCTCAGAACGTCCAAACGTGTACCGGGAGTGCCAGCGCATGAACATGAAACTCTTCCATCAGGCTGCTCAGCCCCATCGAGACGCAGGCGATAGCGACCGGTCGGCCGGCGCCAACTTCGAGGCTGAGTTTCAGCGGCTCAAGACGCGGATCCACCGCGAACTGATCGACGCACTCGATCTGTCGCGGATCGGCTCGCTCGATCAGGCCCGACTGCGGACCCACATCCGCCGCCTCGCCGAAGAACTGCTAAGCTCGCGCCCGGAGATGCTCTCCAGCGTCGACGAAGAGCGGTTGGTCGACGAGTTGATGGCCGAATCGTTCGGTCTCGGACCGCTCGAACCCTACATGCAAGACCCCGACGTAACCGACGTGCTGGTCAACGGCCCGAATGAAGTCTACGTCGAGCGGCTCGGCAAGCTGCAAGAGACCAACACGGTCTTCGCCGACGACGAGCACTTGATGCAGATCATCCAACGCATCGTTTCGCAGGTCGGACGCCGGATCGACGAGCAATCACCCATGGTCGACGCCCGGCTACCCGACGGCTCGCGAATCAACGCGATCATTCCGCCGCTGGCACTGAACGGCCCGGTGCTCTCCATCCGCCGCTTCGGACACCAGCCGCTGCAAATCGCCGATCTGTTGAAGCACGGGTCGATCTGCCCGGAAATGGTCACGATGCTCGGAGCGGCCGTCGCCGGCCGGATCAACATCATGATCAGCGGCGGTACCGGCTCCGGCAAGACCACGCTGCTGAACGGGCTGTCGCGTTTCATCCCGGCCGAGGAGCGATTGGTTACGATCGAGGACTCGGCCGAGTTGCAGCTTCGACGCAAACACGTCGTCAGTCTCGAGACACGCGTGGCCAACACCGAAGAGCAGGGCGAAGTGACCCCGCGCGACCTGGTCCGTAACTCGTTGCGAATGCGGCCCGACCGGATCATCCTCGGCGAGGTCCGCGGCGGCGAAGCGCTCGATATGCTCCAAGCGATGAACACGGGCCACGAAGGATCGCTCACCACAATCCACGCCAACGGCACCCACGACGCCCTGTCGCGTCTGGAAGTGATGGTCAGCATGGCCGGGTTCGAACTGCCCGTGCCGGTCGTGCGTCGCTACATCGGCTCGGCGATCACACTGATCGTCCATCTGGCCCGGCTCAAAGGCGGCGTGCGACGCGTGATGCGCATCTCGGAAATCACCGGCCTGACCGACGGCGACTACCGCATGCAGGAACTCTTCGGATTCCGGCAGTCGGGTATCGACGAGCAAGGCCGGGCCATAGGACAGTTTTACACTACCGGAAACGTCCCCCACTGCTGCCGGCGTTTGCAGGAGATCGGCGTCGAGTTGCCCGACGGCCTGTTCGACCAGCGAGGCCCCGTCGTCGACGAGTCGAACGACCGGCCGCTGCCGGTAATTCCGGTGCCCTACGCCGCGACAGCCGAGGAGATCCACTCGTGAACGTACCGCTTGTCGTGATGGTATTGCTGTCTTTCGTTGCGGCCACCGCAGTCGTGCTGGCGCTGTCGCTACTGGTCCGCGATCTGAAGCGGCCCGACGAGAAGCTCCGGCGACGGTTAGGGCTCGACGTCGACGGGCTCGACGATTCGCCGATCGTGCTCCGCACGGAACAACCCGCCGGCCGGATCGACCGGTTCTTCCTCGCTCTGGTCGAAGGTTCCGGGTCGACGCTAAGTGTGTCGACGGCCGTGTCGCTGGTGGCCGGGATGGCTGTGGTCGGATGTGCCGCGCCGCTGGTGCTGCTGGAGAACCTGTTGGCCGCCGCCGGTGGCTTGCTGCTCGGTGCGGTATTGCCGCTGGCGTGGTTTGCCTTCTTTCGGGCACGACGGCTGCGCATGATGAAACGACGCCTTCCGGAAACGCTCGAACTGCTGGCCGACGGCGTGCGATCCGGCCAGACCCTCGAACAAGCGGCCCAGATGGTCGCCGAGCAGGCGCCCGCGCCGCTAGGCGAAGAGTTTGGCTATTGCGTCGCGCAACTCAAGCTGGGGCATTCACCCACGGCCGTGCTGGCTCGGATGAACCGCCGCATTCCGTTGCCGGAATTCAGGATCTTCGCCACGGCCGTGCTGGTGCATCGCCAGACGGGTGGCAACCTGTCGCTGCTAGCCCAGCGGCTGGCCGCCTCCGCTCGCGATCGGCAAGAGTCGCACGGACACGTCAAGGCCGCGACCGCCGCGAACCGGTTCTCGGTGATCGGCTTGACGATCGGCACCATGGTGGCCGTCGGGATCCTCGCCTGGCTCCAGCCGGAATACCTCGAAATCTTCCGTACCCACGAACTGGGCCCCTCGCTGTTGATCGCCGCGGGCGTGCTTCAAACGGTCGGCATCTTGTGGATCTGGCGAGTGATGAAGATGCAGTATTAGTAATACAGCGCAATGTTGCAGGGGTGGAAACCGCACGAAGCATGGTCACCGGAATACTCACGGAGAGAGGTTATCAGTTGTCAGTTATCAGTCTACAGTTCTTGCCCCGGCCGATCGCTCCAGATGCGTACGCGAAATCTGAAAACTGAAAACTGACAACTGAAAACTGAATACCGACATCCCCTTCGAGAACCACCGCATGAGCTATCTGCAAACCTTGATCGGCAACCCGACGCTGGTGGTCTTTGTCGTCTCGGCCGGCGTGTTCTTCGTGGTGGCACGGCTGCTGATCCGCAAGCCGAGCCGGGAAGCGACGCGACTCGACGGCATTCGGTCCGACGAACTGGACGAGGAGCCGGCCAGCAAAGGCCTGTTCGGTGCGCTCACGCCGGCGCTGGCTGCCCAACTCCCAGAGTCGCACAAGGAAAAGAAAGATTTCCGGCTGCTGTTGCGTCAGGCCGGTCTCTATAGCCCGGCCGCCCGGACGACGATCTACGCTCTGCGGTTCGTGTTCCTGCTGGTGCCGCTGACGGTGGCGGGCATCTGGGCCGTGATGGCCGACTCGGACCAGACGTGGCAGATCCTCTTCGGTGGCGGCGTCGCGGCGGCCGTGTTGTCGATCGCTCCGAGATTGTACGTCTACTTCCGTCGCCGTGGCCGATTGCAGCGGATCCGCCAGGGTCTGCCCGACACGATCGACATGCTCAGCATGTGCAGCAGCGGTGGGCTGGGGATGAGCGAGACCCTCGAACACGTCGCCGGCCAGATCGACGCCTATCCGGAGCTGGCCGACGAGCTTAGGATCCTCCGGCGGCAGGCCGAGATGGGCAGCCTCAAGCAGGCCTTGGCCGATTTCACCGTCCGCGTCGACACGCCCGAGGTCCGCCAACTGACCGGCCTGCTGACCCGTGGCACCCGACTGGGAACCAAATTGGCCGGTTCGCTCAACGATCAGGCCGACCACCTGCGGGTCGCCCGTCGCCAAGCGGCGATCACGCGGGCGAACAAGATGCCGGTGAAGCTGGTCTTGCCGATTCTGTTCTGTTTTGCCCCGGCCGCGTTGATCCTACTAACCGCCCCGGCCATGCTCGAGCTACGCGACTTCCTCGTCCCGCAGAAGCAAGCGACCGCCACCGGCGAAGGTTTCGGCACCGGCGTCATCATCGACACGCTCGACACACTCAACCAGCGTCCGGACGCACTGGTAGTGGGGGAAGCGACCAGCGACGAGTGGGAAGCAAGTAGCGACTAGTGGCCAGTGATTGAAAAAAAGCCCCTCGACTGCGTCGGGGGGAACGAACGACCACACCCAAACCACCTGCGACCGGTGGTTGCCGACGGACGAGGCTGCGGGCACAGGCCAGTCCGTCACGAGCAACCGCCGGTCGCAGTCCTTCTTCCAGCCGCTTGCGGCTTAGCATTCTCTCTCCGGTCTCCCTTCCCCTTCCCTCCCCCCGGCCGATTTGGTAATCTGGGGGACATTACAAGGGAAACCCCCTGCTGCCGGAGACGAATCCCCATGGCCGATGCCCCCGTGGCCGACGACACCGCCGCCATCCCAACCTACGACCTCAAGAAGAAGCCCGCCCGCGAGGACATCGGCCCGGACGAGATTCTTTGCAGCTACTGCGGGGCGAAGTGCTGCTGCTATTTCGCTCTGCCGATCGACACGCCCGAAGATTGGGAAGATTTCGAGTTTATTCGCTGGTACCTTTTACACGAGCGGGCGACCATCTTCACCGAGGAAGATTGCTGGTACCTGCTGGTCCACAACCG
>JABMRB010001315.1 GCA_013202865.1 Candidatus Nealsoniibacteriota bacterium
TACGCAGGCCGGGATATCTTTCTCCGAGCGATTGCTGCAACTCTTCGACGGTCTCGAGTATCTCCGCGGTCAGGAGCCGGGTATCGGTCTCGGGTTGTTTTCCGATCGTGAGGATGACAGCCGAGCCACCCGAAATGCTGCCGTCTTCGCCGGTTCGTTGGTAGGCAGAGGCGTTTCCGGCGGGGACCGCGGGCGCCTCCTTAACGGTTGCAACCTGTGCCAGGCAGACGCTTCGTCCAGGTCGCGGCGAAATCACCAACTTCTCGAGGTCCTCAATGTTGCGTATCCGGCCAAGCGATCGAACGAGATACTGATCGGCCCCTTGCGAGGTGAGGTATCCACCCGTGACGTTGCGATTGCTTTGCTGGAGGGCCTCCTCGATATCGTGGAGCCACACGCCGTACTTGAGCAGGTCCTCCGTCCGGACGAGCACTTGAAACTGCTTGCGGCCGCCGCCGACCGTAAACACCTCCGCTACCCCGCTAATCGATAGCAGCCGCTTGCGAACGATCCAATCGGCAACCGTTCGCAACTCGAGCGGCGAAAGATCGCCGTCGTCGCTCCACATGCCCAGCATGAGCACTTGGCCCATTACCGAAGAGATCGGCGTCATCTGCGGCGATACGCCCTCAGGCAACTGCTCGTCGGCCAAGGCGAGCCGTTCCGAGACAATCTGGCGGCAACGGTAGGGGTCGGTGTCCCAGTCGAACTCAACCGTGACAACCGACAGCCCGACGGTTGAATTGCTCCGGACGGCCATCACGCCGGTGGCCCCGGTCACCGACTCCTCGAGCGGCGTGGTTACGAGGATCTCTACTTCCTCGGGCGCCATGCCCTCGCATTCGGTCATGACCGTGACGCGGGGACGATTCAAGTCGGGAAGCACATCGATCGGAAGCTGCGAAATCTCGCGTTGCCCCACGAGCACCAGCAGCATCGCGACGATCAAAATGATCAATCGATGCGTCAACGAGAAACGAATGATCGCATTAAACATGGTCTATCGACTCACGTAACTTTTTCAACGGGCGGTTAATGATCTGGGCAGGGACAGGCTGTTTGCAGTTTTCCACCTCCGGCGGTCAAAGCGACATGCAGTTGCGCGGCGCCGTTTCTCGCAATCCTTGCGCCGGCAAAAATCGCACCGTCGTTGGCAATCGCCACGTTGTTCGTTCCTTGATGTAGCACATGCACCTCCCTTCGCGTCCACACTTTCTTTCCTTCATCCACCCCGGTCAACTCGAAGATGAACGCATCGGCGCCCTCGGTCACCACACCTTCGAGCGGGAGCACGAAACACTCCGAAATCGTGTCGAAAGGCACTTCGACCGTGCATCGCTGTCCCGGCTTGAAACGCCAATGGCAAAGTCGACTATCCCGGACCTCGCGGTCGAGCAGCCGGTTGTCGAACTCGGCAAAGAAACTCAGTGTCCGGGATTGGTCGTCGATTTGGGGGTCGATATAGTGGATGGTCAGGTCGCCCAGCACCTCCGGCTTTCCGTGCCCCCCCTCAAAGATAACGCGAATGGGTCGATCGCCGGTCAGGACACGCTCCAAGAGTCGCTGGTCGGAAGCATACGCCCGGCCTTCGACGTAAAGACGACAGTGATCGGTCACGGTCGCCAGCGACTGGCCGGACGTAACACGAGTGCCGGTCTCGACGAGCAGTTCCTTGAGCTGAAAGCCGTCGTCCGCTCCGTGCTGGTAATCTTCTTCGTCGACGAACGCTTCGGGAACGCATACGGTAAAGTCGCGGATCAGGTCTCGCTTGGTGGAAATCGTGTCGTCGATCTGTTCTTCGGTCAGGCCATAGAGCAACAGCGCCTTACGTTGGGCCTTGATGGAGGCATCGAACTCCGCTTTCTTGAATGCGTTCTCCCTTTCGGCGCGGGGGGCGATGTCGTCACCCAGAGGCTTCAGCCGCTCGATCTCCTGCTCGACAATGTCGCGTCTGAGGTACAGCGACAACAGTTGCGTCTGGTCGCGGATCAACTCCTCGTGGGTAAACCGGATGTCGAAGAGAGGATCTCCTTCGTGCAGCGCTTCCCCCGGGACACGATAGACCTTCGAGATCACGCCTGCCATGGGTGAAGGAATCGTCAGCGACGAACGACCGGGACGCTCGACCAGCGTACCGGGAAATGCGATCGTCTTTTCGTAATCCGTCAACTCGACGGCCGGGGCGGACTGCTCCGTGACCCCGATGTTCTGCAAGGCCCGGTCGCTTAGCGCCAAGGCATGGCGTTCTTCTTCTCCTTCCTCATCTGCCACGACGACGGGCTCTGCGGGGCTTTCCAGAAGAACGCGGGTCAGCGCATGCCGTGCGCTCGAACTTGTTGCCAATGCGGCCACCGAAATGCATGCCAAGACCGCGATGACATAACAGGTGATTCGAAGTATTGTTTTCATGGCTCGACAGATCCTGAAAAAGGACGGACACAACCTTCCCGCAGCCGTACGCGCCTCCGCCAATCGGCGGGCGGCTGTAAGAAACCGGACAAAGCGTCTTCTGCAAACGGCCTCTCGCAGCTAGACGCGTACAGCGACCTGCGGAGAACAGCCGAGAAGACAAAGCAAGGAGAATCACTTGCCGCTAAACGACAAGAACTCCCGTGCGCTCACGGCGCGCAACGTCACAGAGAAGAGTATCCGGGGGCAGGTCGGTTCGGTCTTTCAATTGAGGCAACACGTGACCGATCACGTTGCTTGCTGTCAGATCGCTCGGAACTTCGATGCACGCCGACGAACCAAACTCTTTGGGAGCAGCGAAGGCCTTGTGCAGAAGCGCCGCGTGCCGGCTCCCGTCGTCGAGTTGTTTGGATTGCTTGTCGGCGGGCACTCTTGCCGTTATCCCGAGCCATGCAAGATGGTAATGCGAAACGTTGCGATTGCAGTCGATCACCAGGCAGCGCCACTCGGCCCCGTCGCGTCCGTGTTCTAGCTCAACGCTGCAACGCGCGGCGTAATCCCCATAACACGTGTCGTCATTTGCACGGGTCTCTTGCCGGTCCCCGCAACACGCTTCGTGGTTCAAAGAGCAGTCCTGGTGGCAGTGTGTCCAGACCGGCGGCACGGTGGTCGTCAAAAGCATGATGATAGACAGAAAACAGGCAAAGGTGCGAGAGTTCGTAATATCGACTTTCATAACGCCACTTTTCCACTAACACGGTAGATTCTCTATCATTATAGTCAAATGAAATGCCTTGGCCAATATCAGTAGTTCCACACACGAAATGTGAAGCCGCCGGGTCCGTCTCGTCAAACCACTCAACATGGAACGCTCCATCGGGGGGCCGACCCCCACCCGCTGCCTGGCTGGCCCGGATTATTCACGGTGGTGCGAAATATCGGCATTCGCAGTACCGGCCAAAAACATAGTGTCTCGGGGGGGTGTGACTGCAATTGCCTTTGTCACAACGACTTAGGAGGACATCTGATGTTCTTGTGAATAAGCCCGGCTAGCGACCTTGCCGCCGGTGGGTGGCGTGATGGCCGAATTGAAATCCGGTTGCGAAATTGACTGCGATGGCTGCCTGTAGCCGGTCACAGCCGAATGCCCAGTACGCCGGCGCCTCCGGTGACCATCCACAGCACGATCACAACGACCGTCGCCATAACGGCCACGACGGGCAGGCCTCCCAGGCCTTCTATCAGGCTGCCGATCCACTGATCGAGCCCGCTTTGGTCGACTGCACTGGCCAGACTCAGACCGCCGCCGAATAGCAGGAGCACGCCCCACGGCAGCTTTCGAGCGGATTGCCAGTCCAGGGCGAACACGCCTCGCTTGAAATCTAGAGGAACGGCAAACAACACCAATGCACCGGCCATGGCGATGATCGCGGTCGCCGCCCGATACGGATGCACTTCGGCCGTGTGACTCACTCATCGGGGAAGATCGCCTTGGCTAGTGATACAGTCTCCGAATCCGAGTATTCTCCTTGCGTAGTTGGTGGAGATAGAAGACAAGGAAGCCGATCAACGCCCAGAACATAGCCAGCGACACAACGTTTCCCGCGATGCTAACGCCTCCGGAAGCCGACGTGGCCGAGGCGTGGCCGATGCCCGCGGACACCACGGCCCAAATCTCGAACGCGGCCGCATAAACCACCAGGAGCATGAAGAGCATGGTAAGCCGAGGGCTCTTCTCTTCCCGCAGTGCCCTGCGATCCACAAAGGGAGCCGCAATCAAGAAGCCGGCCACGGCGGCAAAGAAGAGCACGCCTAACGCCTCGAGCAACTCGCCGTCGACGTGCAGCGCTGCGGGGTCCAGGATCTTGAACGTCTGGAACATGAACAGGAAATACCACTCCGGCGTGACTCCCTCGTGTGTGTCGCCCAGCCGATCGGCCTCGATGCCCACCTCCGTCGGCATAAAAGTCGCCAGGGTGACGATGACGCCGAAAACCAGCAGCCAAATAGACAGTTCGATCAGCATAAACTCGCTGAAGAAGGGCATCGCATCGCGGACCTCCTCCTTGGCCATCCCCAACGGCCGGCTCATCCCCTGAGCTTGGATCAACGCCAGGTGTACCGCCAGGAAAAGGCTGCAGAGAAGCGGCAGCAACATCACGTGGGCGGCGTAGAACCGGGTAATCGTATCACCGGTGACGTACTGGCCGCCGCGCAGGAACTGCACGGCCCAGTCGCCCACCAGCGGGATCGAGCCGGGGATTTCCGTGCCTGCCCGCGTGGCGTAGTACGAAAGCTCGTTCCAAGGCAGCAGATATCCGCTGAAGCCGAACGCCAATGCCAAGAAGAGCAGCAACATACCGGAAACCCAGGTCAGTTCCCTCGGCTTGCGATACGCCCGGGTAAACAGCTTCACCAGAAAGTGCAGCGCGACGACGGCAATGAAGAAGTTCGCTCCCCAGGCGTGAACCGACCGGACGAGCCCGCCCAGCGGGATCGGCTGCACCGTCTGGCGGCCACCCGCCGCGGTGGGCAGATCCAGCGGCACCGTGGTCATGATCCGCTGCACGCTCTGGTAGGCGCCCGCCTCGGTGGGCTGATAGTAGAGCATCAGCAGGACACCGCTGAGGACCTGAAGGACAAACAGGAACAGCGCCGTTCCGCCCAGCAGATAGATCCAACTGTGGCGATGCACCGGTACGGTCTTCTTGGCCGCCAACGCGCGCACCGGCTCGAAATCGACGCGGTCGCGAAACCACGCCGCCACGTTTGACCGGAGCACTTCCGGGCTAAGATTCCTGAGGCGCTTTTTCAAGGTTCTCTTTCTCCGAGTTCTCCTCCTGCAGGTTCTCCTCCTGCAGAGCAATGATCAGCTTGCCGTCGTGAAACCGGTGGTAGAACTCCTGTAGCCGGCGCGGTGGCGGACCGGACATCACGCGGCCGTCAACGTGGTAGTACCCTTCGTGGCAGGGGCAGAAAATGTGGTTGTGTTGCGGATCGTAGCCGACCGGGCAATCGAGATGCGTGCAGGTGGCGACGAACACCTTCAGGATACTCTGCGGGCCGGGCGTCTGGATCAGCAGGGCCGTGATCGGTCCGTACATGAGTTTCTTCGACGTGCCCGAGGCAAGCTGGTAATCGGCCTTCTCGATTTCCATCCGCTTCGGCGGCGGGTCTTCCCGTAGATTACCCACGTAGGCCACCAGCGGCACGCCAACACTGGCGCCGAACGCGACCGCCCCACTGCCGAGCATTCCGCAAAGAAAACGGCGTCGGGCCAGATACGAATCATCGATCTTCATTTTTCCGACCCTTTTCTCTTGAAGTGAGCTTCTTGATTCGGTGGACCACCAGCTTGCGGCGAACTCCCTCGATGCCGTCGGTGGGGCGGACCGCCTTGGGGCACGCGTCAATGCAGCGAGTGATGGTGTGACATCCCCATGCGCCTTCGTGGGCGTCCTCTTGCTCGAGCGTCGTGTCGTCGCGCTGCTCCCGCGAGTCGGCCAAAAACCGATACAGCTTAGCCAAGGCCGCCGGGCCGGTGAACTGCTTGTTCGATTTTAGCACCGGACAGGCCGCGTAGCATAGCCCGCACAAA
>JABMRB010000131.1 GCA_013202865.1 Candidatus Nealsoniibacteriota bacterium
CACCACTCACCACTCACCACCCTACGGCTGAACACTCATCTCTATACCGCAAATCAACGGTTCGCCCGACTTGGCAGCGAACTCGACCGTCAGCACGTCGCCAACGGAAACGTCTTTGAACTCCTTGCGGATCGTACGCCCCGGTCCGTCGGCGGCCGCGACAATATCGAACGCCGTCAGTAACGGCTTGCCCTGGATCGAGACATCGAAGACACGGCCGCCCGATTGAGCATTCGACTGCGGCTCGGCGAAGTAGAGCCGCACCGTGTAGAGCCGTTTGTCGGTGGCCCCTTGGGCAAGCGTGACGACGATCTTCGACGCGCCGGTCAGACCCGACGCCGTGACCCACGACATGGCGTCGTCCGTAACCCGCGACGCGTGTCGCCGGTACGTGCTGCCGTCGGAGTCAACCTCAACGTCAATCTTAGGCAACGGGCTGCCGTCGAGCGAGTAACCGAGCCACAGCGTTCCGTCGCTACCCATGCGGTCGCCCGGGGCACCTAAGTTCAGCCCCAGCCGCTCGATTCGCCGGGTGCCGATCTCGCCGATCGGATAGTGCGTCCAAGTCGGCACGTCCGGCGCATGGATCAGCGCCAGCGACGTCTGGTTCTGATAGCTGCACGTGCAGGTCCGCGTGTAGTCGGGCGCGTTGAGCACGCCGTCGGCCGGTATCAGGTTGTCGGTACACCCGGACTTGAACCCGCCGAAGTTGCCCGTCCCGCCGTCGCTTGTCAGGTCGTAGTAGCCGGCCGCCCCGGAGCGGAACGTCAGCAGGTTCTCGCAGGCCACCGCCGATCCACAGCCGTAATTCCGGGCGTAGTGCCAGGGGACCGCTTCGCCGGTCAACGGGTGCTGCCGGGTGGCGACTTCACCGGTCAACAGGCTGACGGCCCTGCCGCCCGTGCCCGGGTCGCTTAGGTGGAGCGTTTCTCCGTGGATGATACAGGGGCCGCCGTGGGTGATCTGCTTGTCCCATGCGATCGATCCGTCGGCCCAGCGTCCCTCGCTGCCGGCGGCACAGTGAAAAACGGCGATCCGGCGATCCGGTTCGTCGATCAGCATGTCGCGGCTGGCTCGGCCGCTCTGGACCAGCAGGTCGTGTTGCCGTGAGTAGCTCAGCCATGAGCCGAAGACGTTCTCGGTGGTGCTCCAGAGCACATCGCCCGTGCGGACGTCCAGGGCGAGCAGTTCCGGCTTGTCGTCGGGCAACACCCCCTTGCGTCGCATGGAGTCGGCCACCAGGTTCGGCAGTCCGTCGATGCAGAAGAGTTTCCCGCCGCCGGCGCAGATCGTGTTATGTCGAAACGCGAGTTTCGCCGGCCGGGTCCAGCGGACCTTGCCCGTGTGGCGGTCCATGACGACCAGTTTCTGGCTGGAGACGACGTCGTAGTTGCTCGCCTGGAACATCTTCTTCTGCCTCGACGACGTATCGGGGCCCGGCTTCAACTCGACTTGCTTGGTGAATTGGGCGTAGTCCTGGCCGGCGATCAGCAGGTCTTCGTAGACGCCGATGTAGCCCCAGGTCGTCTTTTCCTTCGCATCGGAACTTGCCGGCAACGAGAACATCGTGATCGACTCGCCGGTAGCCGGATCGAGCACCGCACATTTCCCGGCCGCCACCAGATAGAGCCTGTCGTCGGTCGCCACGTAGTTGGTACCCCGGGCGTTGGCTCCCGGCAGGTGGATCAGGTTGTAGGTGGTATCGAGCGGGTCGGGCACGTAGGTCTCGTCGATGTAGATACCGAACGTGCCGAGGTCTTTGAACTGCCGCCTCCAGAGGTCCTTGCCCGTGTAGACGTCGCGGGCAGTAAGCACATTGATGCCCTCGATGAACAGCCGGCCGCCGACGACTTGCTCGGGTGGTCCATGGCTGTGACGGGGCAAGATGTCGGTGTGCGTGTTGCCGCCGAACCAGAGCACGCCCAACGGCGCCTTGACCAGCCGGTCGTCCGACTTGACCGTGGCCGCGACGTTGCCGTAGAGATGCGTCCACGGGGCCGAGCCGGGCAAGGGGCCCTGGCGTCGCAATAGATAATGCACGCCGGCGCGGGTTATCTTCACACCCGAGGCGGCGTATTTCCGGGCGAACGCGACCAGTGCGTCCTTTTGCTGCGGATTAGCCGTCGGCAGCCACGCCACGCCGCCGTAAGGCCGTACGGAGTAGAACAGGTTGCGCAGGAACAGTTCGGCCCCGCCGTTTTCAGCAGCCGCGTCGAAGCCGGCCGCCGACAAGTTCTCCGACGCGACCAGCACGGCCACGTAGGGCGGTGCCCGGAACGTGGTGGCGTCGCCGACATGGACGCTGATCCGCTTGCCGTAGAGCCCCGCCGCATCAAACCGACGGCGCAAGGCGCCGACCTTCTCAGGATCGGGGTCGACCGCGATCACGTCCAGGTTAGAATTCCGCACCACCGCCTCGGCCAGGTCGCCCGTTTCCAACCCGAACACCAGGCAATAACCCTGATCCAGGCTAGTCGTCCCCAGCATCTTCTTAGCAAGCTGTGTAACGTCCTCTTCCTCGTCATTCGTCATTCGTGCTTCGTCATTTTCCCGGTCATTTCCCCATCTGGTCGTCGTTGTTTTCTCCGCACCGAAGGCATAAATGTGTCCTTCAAGCGTGACGACAAACAGCCGGTCGTCGGCAGCCAACAGTCGGGCGGCCGTGCCGGCGATCTGCTCGGTCCAGACCACCTTGGGCTGCGCCTCGTCGAGTTCCACGGCCGAGACCACGCCCTCACCGCCCGCATAAAGTTTCCCGCCCGCTTTGATCAACCCGGCCGTAGCGTCGACCGGGCACTCCCACAGCTTGTTCAGTTGCCAGCGGTTCTTCTTGCTCCCGTCCACGTCGATTTTTGCCAGCTTGCGATCCTTCAGGCTGTAGGCCGTGATCGCGTTGCCGGAGAGGTAGCACACTTCCTCGGTGAGCACCGGGTAGGTTGTGCCGTGCCAGAGATGGATCATCTGCCCGGTGTCGACGTCGTACGCGGCCGTATTGATTCCGCGATGATTGAAGAACAACTGCCCGACGGCCGAGACGTGCGAGCCGCCTTCGAGTTTCCGGTCGGCCGATTCGCCCGTTTGGAAGTATCGACTTCCACCCAGATGGCAATAGAGCAGCTCGCCCGTGCCGCGGTCGAGACACGCAGGCACCGATCGGCCGCCGGCGACCAGCAGCTTATCGCCGATCACCGCGATGGCCCCTTGCGGCGCGATTCCACCGAAGGCGACCGAGTGGGGTACGGGCCCGAATCGCGAGCCGGTGCCGTCGTTGGTCCAGACGACGTTGCCCGTCTCGGCGTCCAGCGCGTGGATGAACGTACCCGTAAAGGGCCACACGCTGGCGGCGAAATAGACCACACCGTCGGCCACCACCGGCCCGCCGCGTGCAGGCCACGCGGAGATCAGCCGCCCGTTGCCAAGCACCTTCCGATTGCTCGGCCCGCCGCGAAACTTCCAGACGAACCGGCCCGTGTCGGCACGGAGGCAATAGAGGTATCCGTCGTCGCTGACGAAATAGACCTTGCCGTCGGCCACCACCGGCGGCAACCGAATCGGCCCGCCCACGAAGACCGACCATTTCTCCTTGCCGGTACGGGTATCCAACACGGTCAGCTTGTCGTTGCGGCCGGAACCAACGAACATCCGTGTGCCGGCCACCACCGGTTCGAGGACCCGCTCGAAGGTCATCCGGTCGCGGTTGACCGGGTCACCCCAGGCGGGCTCCGGCGGCGGCAGGTCGCGGACCCACTGCAAGTGCAGTTTCGCCGGGAGTTCCTGCGGCGACGCGGCCGTCCGCGCTGCGTCGTACCGCCACGCCGGCCAGTCGGCGGCCACGGCCGGGTGGGCCAGCATGGCGAACGGGAGCAACAGGAGAAGTGATTGGACGCGTTGAAGGTTCATGGCTATTGCGGCGCAGGGTGGTGCAGGATCTATATTCAATTGTCGCCGCGGACGCGGCAATGTCAAGCTGCTTGACACGGCCCGGCGCACGGCGTAGGGTGCGTGAAACGCACCAATTACAGTTCTTGTGGTGCGTTTCACGCACCCTACGAAAGGAATCCGCCATGAAGACCAATCTGCGTTGCGGCGTTCTCGTGCAATTATTGGTTGCTGCGGTGCTCACCGCCGCCCCGACTCTCGCGGCCGAGCGGCAGGCGAGCGGTCTGGCCTCGCGACATCGGGCCGGACAGACGCTGCTGACGTTCCGCGAGGTAGACTCGCCCGTGACGGCCGAGACGATCACGGCCAAGACACTCAAAGAGATACGCCGCGACCTCGACAAGCAGAAAAAGGTCCGCTACCGGATCTATCGTTCGCCGCAGCCGATCGCGTCGGTCGCAGGGCTCGAGCCGGTAGCCGAGGTGCTGCCGTTGAGTTGTTGGAACGCCGACTACCACGGCATCTATCCCAAGCCCGAGCAGCAGGCGGTTCGTTACGCGGTCGACGACGGCAAGCCGCCCGTTGCACCGGGGGCGGGGATCTGCGCCCACAATCCTAAGACGGCCGGCGACGCCTACTACGCGGTCACGATCTCAATCGACGGCAAGGAGAACGCGACGATCGACAAGTCGAACTCGCTGCAAGCGCCGGTTCGCGAAACGGTCGGACGCGGCCTGCCCGTGTTGCAGCGGATCGAGAAGCCCGAGACGTGGCAGTACGTCGACGGCCCCACGCTGCACTACTACGTCCGCTGGGAGACGCCGCCGAACTGTGCCGCCATGGGCAAGCCGTACGACTACCTGGTGGCCGTGCCGCCCAAGCTGGCCAAGCCGGCCGGTGTGGGTATCCACCTGCACTGCTGGGGCGGCAGCCTCAACGGCGGCTACGGATGGTGGTATCAGGCCGAGCAAGGCCACCTCTTGATCGCCTCGAACCAGATCCCTTACGACTGGTGGACCGGCTACCATGAACTCTACTGGAAAGGCCCGCCGGATGAGAAGACGTGGAAAGCGGGCGTCGTGCGGCCCTACTCCCAGACCCGCATGCTCTCGTTTCTCG
This sequence comes from Candidatus Nealsoniibacteriota bacterium, assembly GCA_013202865.1. Lineage (GTDB taxonomy): Bacteria > Planctomycetota > Planctomycetia > Pirellulales > Thermoguttaceae > JABMRB01. Next base: position 4,999 of record JABMRB010000131.1, read on the forward strand.
ACTGGGTCGCCACCCGTTGGGACGTCGACCTGACGCGGACCCACGTAGCCGGCAATTCGATGGGTGGGTCCGGCGCGCCGATGCTGGCCATCCGCCATGGCGAGCGGATCGCCTGGTCTACCGGTTGGGTCGGCGTCCACGACCCGGCCGGCACGCCACACTTCAAGGGCTCCTACGAACGGGTCTACGGTAAACAGCAGTGGGGCGTGAAGTTCGAGAACGGCAACTCGGTCTGGGACCATTTCCGCGACGCCTGGTATCTCCGCCGCCATCCCGACAAGCCGGTCGGCCTGATCTGCTTCTCCAACGGCAAGAACGACGGCGCGATCGGTTGGCAGCAGGCGGCCGAGTTCCATCGGGCATTGCAAGAGACCCGGCAGCCGCACATCTTCGTCTGGGGCCAAAGCGGTCACGGCCAACGGGCCCAGTTGCCGATCTCATTGAGCGACCGCCAGATGCCGATGGACCTGCGCACCGACCAGAGTCTGCCGGCGTTCTCCAATTGCAGCCTCGACGACGACCCGGGCAACGGCCAGCCGGACAACGGCGACCCGAAGGGCCAGAGCAACCTCTATCTCTACTGGGAAACTAGAGGCATCGTCGATCAGACGGACGGCTGGACAGTCGAAGTCGGCCTGGTCGACAAGGCTCCCAAAGGCGAATGTACCGTCAACGTCACGCCGCGCCGGTTGCAGCAATTCCAGCCGAAGCCCGGGCAGACCTACAAGTGGACCAACACCACCATCAATCTCGGCGCAACGCTCCAGACCGGCACGGCTACCGCCGATAAGCACGGGCTGATCACACTCGAGAACGTTCGCGTCAGCAGAGCCGGTAGCCGGATCAGCATTTCGCCGTAGCCACCCGGCGAAACTCATGGCCGCAGATCGAATACCGCCACGTCCTCGGCGTCGAGGGTCAACGTTGCCTTGCCGTCGCGCCACTCGATCGGTCGCCCGGTGAGCAACTCGCGTGTGAACTGCGGCGGTGCGTCGAGCGTGACGCTCACGGTGCGCTGCCGCGTGCTGTCGTTCAGCACGGTCAGGTAGCGATCGCCGAAACGCTCGACGTGGACCTGCTCGTCACTCGACGACGCCCGCGTGATCGGCTGCCAGCCGGCCTCGGCCACGCGGCGGCACAGCGGGATGTATCGCTTGAACAACGGGCGGTCGCGGTCGTAGAGTTCCGGCCGGCTGAAGTAATGGCCCTGCGACGCATTGTGGCTGAAGAAACCGGGAAACATGCCGTAGGCCAGGCATCGCTTCATGTACCGCTCGACCAGCTCGTGCGAGAACTGCTCGAACGGCGTGTTCATCAGGAAGCAGTAGGGCTTGCCGCGGCAGATCGCTCGGCGGTAGAGCAACTCGGCGTCGGACATCGGTCGCCAGCTTCCGGCCGGGTTCCAGTTGGTCTCCGTGCCCATCACCTCGAGCATCGGGGCCAGCCAACACAATCGCGTCGGGGCGCCGTTGGCCATCATCAGCTTGTCCATGCCGTGGACGTCCCGGGCGAGCCCGCGGACGTATTCAAACGCGATCAGCCCGCGGAAGATGGCCGGGCGGTGGTCGTCCGGCGAGAAGGTCAGCGGCGTGTCGGTCGCGGCGAAGTGATCGCGACGGAAGTTCAACTCGTCGGTCACGTAGCCTTCGCTCGAATCGACGTACTCGCCGTCGAGGTCACCGGATCGCCGCGGGCCGTAGCGCTTGTCGCGAATGCGGGCGTTCCATTTGTTGTTGAAGTCGGCACCAACGCCCGGCATCGAGTTCATGCTCCAGACGGCCCCGTTGCACCAAGGCGTGTCGCGTAGCCGGGCCGCGAGCCGGCCGGCCGCGTCGTGGTATCCGGCGGCCAGCAGGGCCTTGGCACGCACGTCGCCGGCATCGGCCAACCGTTGCGCCTCGGTCAGGGCCGCCTCGTAGGTCCGCGGTGTGCCGTCGGGCAGCGGCATCCACCAGGTCATCGGCTCGGTGTAGCGGAAGGTGACGATCCCGTGTTCGTCGTCCCAGCTCGTCTCGTTGTTGCCTTCCTTGAACTTGAACCCGAAATCCTCCCAGCCCTTCACCTGGCTGATCTTTGCAAACGGCATCCAGAGCCCCTGCTCGGGCGTGCGGCAGCGGAAGTGATGCGGGAAGATCTCGTAGAAACGGGCCAACGCCGCGCGGAATCCCCATCGCGGCTCGAATGTGTATCGCACCAGTCGCAACCGGGCCGAAGGTTTCTCCGGCGTCAGGCCAATGTCGTAGGCCAGGAATAACTCGCCGCTGCCCGCGTTGTAGCCGACGCGGAAGAAGGCCGGCCGGGCCATGTCGATCCCTAATGCCGTGCCTTGCTTTGCGTTGGATACCGCACCGAGCGGATATCGCGACAGCCGCCCGTTGGCTCCGGCACGAAACCGCCCGGCGTTGACATACTCCCGACGCGGCTCGACCGGCGTGCTGCTACGCGGATCGTGCAGCCATCGCAAACCTTCACCGGCGACCGGCACGGCGTACAACAGCGTTACGGCCCGGTCCGTGCCCGTCGTGTCGCGAAGTTCCACGTCGAACGTGGTCACGCCGTCGCGGGCCGACGTCTTCCAATCGAGTTTCAGCCCGGCCGCCTCGTCGTCGATCCGCACGAAATCCGACCCGGCCGCCACGTCGCGGACCTGAAACCCCTCATGCACGGGCGCTCGCACAATCACGGGCACGCCGTCGAACGTGCATGCGCCGGCCGGTGTGTCGACCACCTGCAACATTGGCTCGCGAAACCACGCCTTGCCGGCATGGCTCCGCAGCAGCACGTAGAAACTCACCTGCTTGACCGGCTTCTCCGGCAAGACGACCACGCGGCGCCGCTGCCAGTCGTGCGTGCCGATACCGAACGCGGCCGCCTGTCCCCACAGCGGTGTGCCGTCGGTGTAGACCAGATCCAAGTACAACGCATAGTTATTATCCGCCGACCCGCCGACGCCTTCTGAGCGACTCTCAACCGTTGCCACAATCGGCTCGGGCGTCGTTTGGTTCAGCACGACCGTCTGGACGGCCCCCCGCTGCACCTTGGCGTCATCTGCGTTGTCGCAAACCAGCAGCTTGCCCTGCCGCTCGAACCCCTCCTGCCAAGGTCGCCATGCGTCGGCCTTCAACAAGTTGGTGCCCGAATCGCGAACGTTCAACACGGCCTTGGCAACGCGACGTTCCGCACCGGCCGAGCACGGCGCGTGAACTGCAACCAGAGCGATCAGAATCACACAAAATACCCGCATCGGCCCAAAACCTCCACGCAAAATGGATCAATAGCCGGGGGACAACGTCCCGCGGGATAGCAATCCCGCGGGATCGTCGTCCCAACAGATCATTCCCAATCCGCAAGCGGCGTTAGAATACCTCGGGCTCTTCATCCAGCAGATCCGGCTTGGGGGTCATCATCTGTTTGATGATCATCTTCTGGATCTCCTGAACGTACTCGCCGACGGCCTTGATGACCGGCGCCGGGACGGCCATCGTTCCATGCACTTCACCGTCGGCGACCTTCGCGGCAAACCCAATCGGCGGTGTCCGCGAGAACTCGGGCAGCTTGAAAGCGTTTCCGCCGTCGGGGATGATGGTCGGAATGAAGTTGTTGATGAACTGTACGGTTCCCGCCGGACTGAAATAGCCGATCCACTGGGCACCCTTAGGCAGCAACGCCGCAGTTCGGGCAACGCCCTTGTTCTCAGCCAATCCACCCTTTCCTTCCTGGATCAGCTTCAGGCACTTTCGCGCGTTGGCCTTGCTGACGTAGGCCGCCACCACCGTATGGTCGTCGGCCGGGACGATGTAGGCGTTGAGCTTCCCGCCGGGGCCGAACATCGCTTCGGCCATCTTCTCAAAGTCCGGCACGTTCTCCATCCCGGGCAACTCGGGGAACTTCATGCTCAGTTCCAGGGCGTCGGCGTCGCCGAACTTGATCTTGCGGACCTTCATACCGCTGAACATCGAGGGCTTGTCGCCCTTGGTCATCTCGCTGATCTTCCGGATCGACTCTTCGTAGTTGGCCATGAACTTCTTGGCGTCGTCCACTTTCATGATCACGGCCATGCTCTCATAAAGCGAGGTGCCCGGTTCGCCCACGCCCATTACCATCGACATGCTCCGCAAGCCTTTCATGTACTCCACCGACAGTTTGCCGAGTTCGGCGGCCTGTTCCTCCGAGACGCCGTACACCTCGGGCATCGCCTTCATCATCTCCATCGAGAAGCCCATCATCGCTTCCATCAGGCTCTCGGGCAGGACCCCGCCGCCGGCGATCACGAACGGACTGGCCGGCAGTCCGGCCAGCCAATTGCTCTCGGCCGGCTTGACCCCGGCAATCGCCTTCGCAGCGGCCCCGTTGGGTGTGAAACGCATCCGATCGGTAAGCAGGAGGTTGCCCTTACCGTCGACTTGCACGGCCGCACCGTAGGCCTGCACCTCGCGGCCGCCCATATCGAACATCTTGCGATAGACGTCGAAGACGGCGACCGCCGGGCCCAGTTGCCCGCGCATTTCCTCGGGCATCTGCTCGAAGCTGGTTTGGACGTTCTTGATTTCCTCGCTCAATTTGCTGCAAAGCAACTCCACGCCCGAGCGGGTGATCACGATGGTCGCGTCGTTGCTGGCAAGCCACTGGCTCCATGTGGCCAACTCGCCGGCCACCTTATTGGACGAAGCCAACCCCGCGACGAGCACGTCGCGATGTTTCGGCTCGGCAAACACGGCGTACCCGCCCTTGTTGCCGACAAGGAACTCGGCACCGTTGACGTCAACCTTGACCAGACCGTCCTTGGCGTCCTCGGCCTCCAGTTGGCCGACGAACTGCTTGAAGTTGGTCACCGGGGCAAACAGCAGCACGATCGGGTCAGAATCGGCGTCCTCACCGGGCATCACCACGATCGCGGCACGGCCCTTTTCGTCGAGCCCCTTCTCGATACCGATCGTCTCCTTCAACTTCGCCAGCGGGCTACTGGCCGGGAGTTGCATCCGCTCTCCCAGTCTCACCAGCTTGCCGTCGACTTTGGCCAATCCGTTGATCGTGGCGAAGCCCAGGGTCTTTTCGGGCATCACACCCAGCAGATCTTCGGCCGCCGGGGCAGACCCCGCAGCCAACATGGCCGCACACAGCAGCGGCACCAACATCAAAGCACATTTTCGAGTCATCTTGCTCTCCTCCGAGAAGAATTAGGGAAACGGTGTAGAAAGGGAAACGCCATGGGGTGTAATCCCCCCAATGGTCACCATAGTATTGTAGCACAGCGGGGCCGCGGAGCCAAAGCCGCCTCGTCCGCCGCCTATTTGGGGCATATTTGCAGCCTGCGGGACACGTGGGCGGCTCGTGGGGCAGGTTTCCAACCCGCCAGGCAGGTCGAAAACCTGCCCCACCTGTCAATCTCGTGGTCCTTACAGATGCTTTCGCCCGGCCGTGCGGAATATTGGCACACGGTTCATGTTAGCCCCGTCGCCTGCGACGGGAAACCACGTCGGCTTACCCCGCGAAACGAACGTTTCTCGGGAAGAGCATTGGCTCGCACCACGGGGGCCC
>JABMRB010001316.1 GCA_013202865.1 Candidatus Nealsoniibacteriota bacterium
TCCTTCAAGGGCGAACGCATCCTGCTGGTCGACCCGATCGGCAATCCGGCCGACGAGGTCCGCTACTACGACGGCGGCCGCTGGCCGGAGTTCGCCGACGGCGGGGGATCGAGTCTCGAGTTGCGCAACCCACAGACCGACAACTCCAAGGGTGAATCCTGGGCCGCCAGCGACGAGAGCGGCAAGAGTTCCTGGCAGACGGTGACTTACCGAGGTCTGGCTTCCAACCCGGTCGGGCCCACGCAGTACAACGAACTGGTCGTGGGGCTGCTCGATGCGGGAATCGTGTTGCTGGATGACGTGCGCGTGATCGAGGACCCGGACGGCGCTGCCCGGCCGTTGATCCAAAACGGCGACTTTGAATCGGACACCGTCGGCGAGGCGGCCGACAAGTGGCGGGCCCTCGGCACCCACGGGACCAGCCGGGTGATACCGGACCCGGACGACCCGGGCAATCAGGTCCTGCAACTCGTCGCCACGGGCCATACCGGACACATGCACAACCATGCCGAGACCACGCTGAAGTTCGGCAATAGTTACGTAACTATCAAGTCCAATCTCGAATACGAGATCTCGTTTCGCGCGCGTTGGGTCACGGGCTCGAGCCAGCTCAACACGCGGCTCTATTTCAGCCGGCTGCAGCGCACAACCCTGGTAGAGGTCCCCGAGTTCACCGGCACCCCCGGAGCACAAAACTCCACGTTTGTGGCCAACGTCGGCCCGACCTATGCCGATCTGCGGCACGCACCGGTCGTTCCGCAGCCGGGAGAGGCGGTCACCGTTTCCGTCAAGGCAGAGGACCCGCAGGACGTCGCCGAGATGACGCTGCACTATGCCGTCGGCGGCGGGGCACCGGCCAGCCTGCCGATGACGTCGACTGACGGAATCGAATTCACCGCCACGATTCCGGGGCAAGTGGCTGCGACCATCGTGCAGTTCTACGTCGAAGGGCGAGATACGTTGGGCCAAACCTCGACCTTCCCGGCCGGCGGTCCCGACTCTCGCGCGCTGCTGAAGGTGGACGACGCCCAGCAGAGTTCCCTGGACGTGCATCACTTTCGCATCATCATGACCACGGCCGACGCAAACCTGCTTCACACCGCCACCAACGTCATGAGCAACGCCCGGCTCGGTGCCACGGTGGTCTACGACGAAAGCGAGGTCTTCTACGACGTCGGTGTCCGGCTCAAAGGGAGCGAACGCGGGAGAAACAGAAACGTGCGGGTCGGGTTCAACGTGCAATTCGACCCGGCGCAGAGGTTCCTCGGTGTCCACGATACCGTGGGCGTCGACCGTAGCGGCGCGGGTGACCAGTACAGTCAGAAGGAAATCCTTGTCAAGCATACGATCAACCGCGCCGGCGACGTGCCCTCAATGTACGACGACCTGATTCACCTGATCGCCCCGCGCAGCACGCACACCGGGTCCGCCATGCTGCAGATGGCGCGATACAACGCCGTGTTTCTCGACGGCCTGTTCGACGGCGGCAGCGACGCGCCGGTGTTTGAATACGAGTTAATCTACTATCCGACGACGACCACCGGCGGGCCGGAAGGTCTGAAGATTCCCAATCCGGACGGGGTGACGGGCGTGCCGGTGGCCGGCCGCGGCGCGGACAAGGAACTCTATCGCTGGCACTTTCTCATCAAGAATAGCCGGGACGCGGATGACTACGGCAAGCTGATCCCGTTTCTCGAAGCGATGGGCCTGCCGCAAGGACCGGAGTTCCACGCACGGACACAACAACTGCTGGACGTCGACCAGTGGCTGCGGGCGTTTGCCGTGCAGTCGCTGTGGGGAATCGGTGACAACTACGTGTCCGGCGCCCAGCACAACGCCATGTTCTACACGCGGCCTACCGACGGAAAGACCATGCTCCTGCCCTGGGACATGGATTTTACCGCCACCTCGTCGGCCACGTCGAGTCTGGTCCGAAACGGGGAGCTCAGTAAGCTGCTCACCTTGCCCGCCAACCTGCGAGCCTATTACGGACACGTCTACGACATCGTTGGCACGGCATTCAACTCGACCTACATGGACCCCTGGATCAACCACTACGACAGCTTGTTGCCGGCCGAGAGCTTTGGCACATTTCGCAACTACGTGGCCACTCGGTCGGCGTATGCCTTGAACGTCGTCAACAGCACGGTACCCGCGACGGACTTCAACATCACCACGAACAACGGCAACCCCTTCACCAGTAACGACATCGGTGTCACGCTGCAAGGCAAGGGGTGGATCAATGTCCGCGAAATCCGTCTGGCCGGTAGTAA
>JABMRB010001317.1 GCA_013202865.1 Candidatus Nealsoniibacteriota bacterium
GAACGAGACCCACGCGGAATTGTCCCGCAACAACCGTAAACGCGTGGGTCTCGTTCCTCGACCCACCCTACAACTACCCACTACTCTTCCCCAACACTTCCAGGAACTTCGGCATGAAGTAGGGCAGATCGGGCCAGCCGCGGGAGGTGACCAGGGCGCCGTCGACGGTGACCGGTTCGTCGACGAACTCGGCCCCGGCCAGTTCGACGTCGGCGCGGATGCCGTGGTAGGCGGCGATCCGGCGTCCCTTGACCGGCCGGGCCGCGTAGATGACCTGTGGGCCATGGCACATTGCGCCCAGCGGCAGCTTCTTATCCATGAAGTAGCCGACGATCCCCAGCACCGTTTTGTCCTGCCGGATCTCCTCCGGACCACGGCCGCCGGGAATGACCAGCCCGTCGAACTTCGTCGGGTCGACGTCTTTGTAGGCAACGTCGGCCGGGATCACGTAGCCGAGCTTCTCGGTGTAGTTGGAATACTGCGGGTCGAAGTCGTGTACGACCATCTGGACGGGCCTCTTCTCGACCGCGGCCACGACCGGCTCGATCCCCTCTTCGATCAGCCGGTAGACCATGTAGTAGGTCTCCATGCCCTCGCTGAACTCGCCGATGGCAACCAGCACGCGTCGGCCCTGCAACGGTCGGCCGGTTCGCCCGGCGGCACGGGCCTGCGTGGTTGCCAGGACGGCCGCACCGGCAGCCCCCAACGACGTACCGAGCGCCCGGCGACGTGTGATTTGATTCTCTTCTCGTGGCGACATGGTGTACTCCTCGATTCGTGGTTTGTGTTTACCCAACGACGGATACCCCCACAAGCGTACCGGTTCGACGGCACGAAGGCAACGGTTTGGCAAGATTCCGGGTGGCAGCGACGATTTTGCGGAGAAAGCTCTGCCATTTCGCAAGACATGGTCGCAACACCGACGATTTTGCGAACAAGTTGAACGAGATCGCAACGTCCACTGCGCAAAATCATCGCTGCCACCCGTGGAGATTTCTCTTGCACGTAGCGGGATGATTTGGTCTATTGCGTTCGGTTGGTAGAATCGCCGTTGCGAGACGGCTGCTCTTTTGAGGATCGGTTCTATGCTGGCACTGCTGCCGTGGATGGGTTTGGTTCGACGTAGTTGGGTGTGGGGCGGTGCGAAGCCGCAAGCGGCCATTCTTGTGGTGATGGTTCTCTCGGCGGCTGCGTTTGCGGCGGGCCCCGACGAATCGACGCGGGTCGAAAGCGTTGTGCAGACGTTCGACAAACAACCGTTCGACTACGGCATGAAGCTGCTCTCGCGTAAGAGCGGCTACCGCATCTATCGGTTGACGTATCCTTCGCCGGTGGTCACGCCGGTTGCGCAGAACAACACGATCCCGGCCGACTACTATTTGCCCGACGGCATCACGCCGGGCGACCCGCCGCGGCCGGCGGTGATCTGCCTGCACATCCTCGAAGGCGATTTCGAGCTGGTTCATATAACCTGCTCGGTGCTGGCCACCCGGGGCATCCCCGCGATCATGTTCAAGCTACCCTACTACGGCGAGCGGGGACTGCCCGGCGGACCGGAAGCGCTGGCCGGGAACCCCGAACTATTCGCCGGCGCGTTGCAACAGGCCTTGCAAGACGTGCGGCGGACGGTCGACGTGTTGGCCTCACGCCCGGAGATCGACGCGAAGCACATCGGCATCACCGGGATCAGTCTCGGCGGGATCGTTGCCGGCTCGGCCGCGGGCAGCGAGCCGCGACTGACCCGGGCGGTGTTGCTGCTTGCCGGCGGCGATCTGCTGCACATCATCCACCACGCCCGCGAAACCCGCACGCTCAGCACGATGATCCGCCGCCTACCTGCCGAGCAACGCGCCGACATCGAAAAGCGGATCCGCAAGGTCGACCCGCTGGCCGTCGCCGCCGCGCTCGGTGATCGTGCCCGGCGCGGCAAGGTGCTGATGATCAACGCCAGCGAAGACAACGTCGTCCCCCCGGCCTGCACTAAGAAACTGGCTGCCGCGCTGGGGATCACCGAGCGGGTGGTCTGGCTGGACGGGCTGGGACACTACACGGCGATGGCCGCACTGCCGCGAGCCTTGCAAACGATGGCCGATTTCTTTGCCGAGGACCTGCCGCCGGGTGTGCAACGGGCCGCCCCTGTCGCCGCGAAGAGTCCCGTCGCCAAGGTGGTCGGCCTGATGCAGCAGGCTGGTGCGGCCTTCACCGCCGAACCTAAGCCGGGCCGCTGCCACCTGATCGATTTGGCCGCCACGGCCACGCTGCCCGACGGCGAGAAGTACGAAGCCACGCTGCGACTGGTCCGCGGGCCGAAGTACCGGTTCAACCTGCACGCCAAGATCCCGCGGCTTGGCGAGGCCGCCTTGGGGCAGGACCGGCTTCCATGGATGGCCTCGGGCGAGAAAGCCGTCTTCGTCGGCAAGCTGCCGCCGGGCACCGAGCCGGAAGATCCGCTGCAATTCATCGACCGGCACCACCTGATGACCCTGAAGATGGCTGCCGGGCTGCTGGCCGCCGTGGCCCTGGCACCCGACATGCTGGAGGCCTGGGCCACGATCGAGGACGACACGTCTGTCGCCAGCGTGCCGGCCGTGCGAATCGCCGACAAGCGCGGAGGCCGCGACCGGGCACGGATCGAATTCCAGCCGGACGGAAAGACCCCGCGACGGTTGACGTTCGACGTGCAGGGCGTGCAAGGTACGATCACGTTTCGGGCGTGGCAGCTCGACGCGCTCGCACACGCAACGTTCTTTCAGCCGCCCAACGCACTGCCACAAAAAGAGGTTGACGCAGGGGACCTCTACCGGATGTTCTCGGCGCTAGTGAACTTCGCCATGGAAAGCTTGGAATAAGAACTCGTACAGGAATTACCTCCCGATCTGGCTTTGAGCTATGAGCTTTGAGCTTTGAGGAAGGAAAGAAAGATGGCTAGGGACTTTCGGAAGATTACGGCGTGGCAGCGGGCACATGCTTTTACATTGCGGATATACCGGGCAACGTCGGGGGTTCCCAGCGACGAGCGGTTCGGGCTCGTGTCGCAGATACGGCGGGCGTCTGCGTCGATCCCGACCAATGTGGCCGAAGGCTGCGGACGTAGCACCAACAACGAGCTTGCCCGTTTCATCGATATCGCCACAGTTCGGCCAGCGAAGTCGAGTACCAACTGCTGCTGGCCAAGGACCTCGGCTATCTGCCCGAAGACCAATACGCAAACCTCTCCACCGAAGTCATAGAAATCCGCCGTATGCTCCTTGCCTTCAACAAGACGCTCCGAACAAGCTCATAGCTCAAAGCCAAATCGGGAAGAACTTCCCATACGAGTACTAACCATCGGAGAACCCGCGATGCAATCGTTCCGTAGGGTGCGTGCAACGCACCGACGTTTATCGGCATTGGTGCGTTTCACGCACCCTACACTTGTCCTCCTGCTGCTTGGCGGCAACTTCATCCCGGCCGCGGAAATCAGGCTGTTGGATCGCGATCCGGCGGGGCACGGGCTGCTGTGTGCGTCGCAGGGTAAGACGATCCTGATGGTTGCCGGAACGCCCGAGCAGATGGGCACGGCGCACGGCACTCTGCTGAAAGAGCCTGCGCGGAAACTGACCGAACGCGTGCTCTATCTGGTCGGCAGCGTCGATAGCCTCGACAGCGGCGTCTGGGCGTTGGAGCGCATGGAGGAGATCCAGCGCCGCACGCTGCCGCACACGCCCAAACGGTTCCTCGTCGAGTGCGACGCATTTTCCCGTGCCGCCGGCATCTCGCAGCGCGACGGCCGGTTCGCCAATCTGTTCCCCGAGCGGTTCCACTGCACGGGCGTGGCGGTCCGCGGCAAGGCCTCCAAGGACGGACGCATCCTGCACGCCCGCGTGTTGGACTACATGCGCGACATCAACCTGCAACGCTGGGCCACCGTTACCGTTTTCATGCCCGAGGGACGCAACAAGTGGGTCACGCTCGGCTACGCCGGGTTCGTCGGCACGGTTACCGCGATGAACGAGAAGGGGCTGGCCGTCGGCGAGATGGGCGGCCGCGGCGAAGGCGACTGGGACGGCATGCCGATGACGTTTCTGCTGCGCGACGTCATGGAACGGGCGTCGACCGTCGAAGAGGCGTTGGAGATCCTCCGCAAGACACCGCGGACCTGCGAATACTACTACGTCTTCAGCGACAAGACCCGCAACATGGCCGGCGTCCACTGCGACCCGCGCCAGATGACCGTCCTGCGCCCGGGCGAGCAGCATCCGAGGCTGCCGCTGGTGCCGGAGGACACCGTGATGGTCTCGGGCGAAGATCGCGCCAAGGTCCTCAGCGAGCGATTGCAGGCCCATTACGGCAAGATCGACGTGGCGACGCTGATCGAGATCATCAAGCGGCCGGTCGCGATGGACTCGAACCTGCACGACGCGATCTTCACGGCCGAGACCCAAGAGATGTGGTTCGCCGACGCCGGCAAACAGACCGTGGCGTGCGACGAGCCGTATGCACATTTCAGTCTGGCGGAGTTGATTGGGTTCTATGAGAAGAACGCGGTGAAAAAGGCTGAGGAGGAATCGGCCGAAGCCTACGGCAACCGGGTGCAAGTCACTCTTCGCCAATTGCGGACAGAGTATTCCAAGTTCCCGCTGTTTTCGGACTCCGAGCAAGAAGTGGATGGCGAGTCGGACGATCACGAGGAGCAATGGATACGAACGTGCAAGAAAACGGTTGTAGCGCTGCTGGAAACGGCAGATTCACCCGAAAAGCATAGGATCCTCTCCGACGCATTTACGGAAGCACTGACGGAATCAGACCGGTTTCGTTTCTTCGAATACTACATCGTTTGGAGGGCTCACCGTCTGATTTGCGTAGCACCCCCAAAAGACAAGAAAGCCCTCTTTCAACTCGCCAATAAGATCGACAATAGGCGTAAGGTCGCCATGCCTCGGGACGTCCGAGGAGAGCTCTGTGCGATGACGATCGAATTGCTGCTGGAACTGGTTGAGTATGAAGATCCAGCAATGTTCAATCCCAGAAAGGGAGAATACTGGGTGAACTGGACGAAGTGGAAGGCGTTCCGGGATTGGCTTGACCGAAACCGTGAGAGGATTGTGTTTGACGAGAAGAAAAAGCAGTTTGTTGTCCCAACGCCCGAGTAGAACCGGACGAAAGGCGTAATAGAATGGCTAATGCCTCTCCTTCCGGCGACGAACTCCGGCCGGAGTACGATGAATCGGTCTTCGAGAATGCTGAGCGAGGCAAGTACGCGCGGCGTTACGCAGACGGGACCAACATCGTGCGTCTGGCGCCGGACGTGGCGGCGGCGTTCCCGGACGAAAAGGCCGTTAACGACGCGCTGCGATTCGTCATGCGAGTCGCCGACGACGCAGGCCGTCTGACTGGCCGCTCTACGTAATCTTCTGATACGTGGCCTCCTACTTCTCCTCCACGTTTACCGTTTGGCTTGTTACAAGCCCGTTACACGACCCGGCGGTCAATCTGGTAGAATCGGGCAGTGGCGTAAACCGATGACCTGCTAACCAAAGGGATCTGAACCATGGCAAGACAAATCGCACTGCTGTTGACCCTCCTGCTGACGCTCGTCGTCGGCACACTCCGTGCGGAGGAGGCCGCGCCGCCGCGGAGTATCTCGGTCTCGGGTACGGCCCTGATGAAGGCGGCGCCCGATCAGGTCGTCTGGCACATCCAACTGACCGACTTCGACAAGGACATGCGCAAGGCCAAGCAACGCAACGATGAGAAAATCGAGGCGGTGCTGGCGCTGCGTAAGCCGTTGGACATCGGCGAGTATGATCTCGACACGGGCCGGCTGAGCATCAACCGCGAGTACGAACGCACCCAGCGCGGCGAGCGGGGCCCCTTCAAGCACTATCGCGTCAGCCGTAGCGTGACGATCCGGCAGACCGACTTGAAACGTTTCGACGAGTACCTCGACCGGCTGGTCGCCAGTTCGGAGATGGAGGTCAGTTTCGGCTTCGAGTCGTCGCAGATCCACAAGCTGCGGGCCGATACGCGGCTGCGGGCGATGAACGAGGCGAAGAAGAAGGCGGGCGACATGGCGCGGGTCGTCGGTGCCGAGCTAGGCAAAGTGCTGGCGATCAACGAGCACTCGCCCAACCAGCGTTACGTCTCGCCGATGTCGAACGCCTCGTTCAGCCACAGCCCCCCGCCGGTCGACGCCGCCAGCGACCGTTTTGTCCCCGGCGCGATCAGCGTCCAGGTCTCGGTCTACGTAACGTTCGAGCTAAAGTAGGGTGCGTGCAACGCACCGACCGCTCGCACGGGATTCCCCTTCTCACACAGGTTCTCGCGAGGTGTTGCTTACGCGCAAGTATTGCATCGTGCTGACGACGAGATTTCACGGCCACTGCTGTTCCGCTCGCTGCGGCTCAGCGGAGGCAAGAGCCGGCCCATCCGGCGTATACCCCCCGATTGGCTGCCCGATTACAGAATTTACCCCCCCGACAGAGCCGCAACACGGGATTTCTCGGAGAGTTACTCGATTTTATTGCGGAATTGTTTGGAGAATCCGGGCGGAAGTGGTATATTAGCTGCTGTTCTGAAACCTTTATCCCCGAGCAAATAGCCCGAGGCAACTGAGTAACTTCGTGCATCCCAAAGTGGAGGCAGCGGCTTCGCACCCAACCTGATCGCTCCCCGCACCGCTTGCGGCGGCGTTCTATCTCATGGGTGTGCCGGTCGGTTCGCACGTCGCGACCGACTTTTCAAGCGTTCAACAGGCGGAGACGGTCCGTCGGTGGTTTCGTGGATCATTGTTTGTAGCAACCCGTTTTATGGAGACAACGTTATGAGTGGTGCAAGATTCTGTTTGGCTGGCAATGCCAGGTCCTACAGTGCAAGCTCGCCCCGGAGTGTTGGTCAACGGCGATTTCGGACTACTGTTCGACGGGCGTTCGCAAAGCGCACTCGGGCGGTTTTCTTAGCGACCGCGGTCGTCTTTCTCTTCAGCCAGACGGGGCTCGCGGTTTCTGTCGACATCGTGATTGATGAGCCCTTTGACGGCCCGGATTTCAGCCAGAATCTGGAGGGCGGCGGCTTCACGGTCGCGGGTGGCGTCATCCGGCGGGACGTCGTGGTGAATGAAGTCGAACGACGATACATCCGCACCGTGGAGTCGGACTATATCCATCGGGATTTCATCTACGAACTGACGCTGCGCACCACGCCGATCGGTTACATCGGCATCGACTACGTGGGCATCGGCGAAGGGGTCGGTTCGGGACCGTTCAGGGAGCCGCAGAACTCGGTCCACTTCCGGATCCACAGCACGAATGTTGGCGCTGGCATCGTGGACGTTTACAAGCGAGAGACCAGCAATCCGATGGGAACGGGCACGACGGTCGGGAACTTGCTCGTCGACGGAACACACCGCGTGCGGATCGAGAAAGCGGGTGATGAACTGACGTTTTCGCTCGATCGGTCGTATGACGGCACGTTCTCCCCGGATTTCACTTACACCATTCCCAGTATTAGCTCGTACGCACCGTTCTTGGACCATACGAATTCCCACCTATTCTTCGGAACGGCCGTCGCCCAGCACAGCTTCGACGACTTGAGGATCACGTTCGAGCCCGATCGCCTCGTTGGCGGCCCGGGAAACATCGATGATCTGCTGCTGCAAACAATGGTGAGCGACACCGGCCCGCTGACGGGTGCGCGGGTTGTCAGAGTGGTGCAGAATGCCTATTACCCGCTGCACTTTCGCGAGATCCAGGCGATCGAGAGCGGCACCGAGATGGACGTCGCGCTGAGCGGCACCGCCAGCCAGTCGAGTTCTCCGTTCCCGACGCTCGTGGCGTCGAACGTGAACAACGGAAACCTGGACCCCCGTGACGTAAATCACACGGCGGAAGGGATCGGCGAGTGGGTCGAGATCGAGTTGGACGGCCAGAAGGACCTCGACCAACTGATCCTCTACAATCGCACCCGCTGCTGCCAGGAGCGTGCCACTGACGTCCAGGTCCAGGTATTTGCCGACGTTGCCGAGACGGACCTGCTCTTCGACGAGCGAGTGTACGGGCTCGACCAACCGCCGTATCAGAAGGAAGTCGC
>JABMRB010001318.1 GCA_013202865.1 Candidatus Nealsoniibacteriota bacterium
GGGCTTGCCCCCGCGCCTCCGGTGCGCCGGGGCAAGCCCGGCGGCTCGCTGGACTTATCGACGCCTGCCTGCCAGTGTATAATGTGCCGAGCATACCGAACCAGACGCATAAGACGGGACCAACTATGAGCATCCATCGTGTCGCGATCACCGTCTGCTGTGCCGTGTGGACCGCCTCCGCTACGGCCGCCGAACCGACCCATGCGACGTACAAGTATGCCAAGCTGCGACCCGTGCCGCGCCGGGCGGTGACCTTCGGCGATGGATTCTGGAAGCCGCGGGTCGACGCCAGCCGCACTGCCGGTATGCGGGTCGTGCTCGATGAGTATCTTACCGGCAAGAGCAAATACATCACGCGCAACTTCCAGGTGGCGGCCGGCACGGTCGACGAGCCGCGGCAGGGCGGACGCAACTCCGACGAGTTCCTCTACAAGCTGATGGAGGCAGCCTCTTATTACGTCGGCGACGAAGACACCGGCCAAATCGTCCGCGACCTGGACCGGATCATCGACGTCGTGCTCGCCGCCCAGCTCGACGACGGGTACCTCAACACCTGGGTAACCGCCACCGGTAAGAGAAGATTTTCCAGCGAGAGTTGGATGGAATACTATTACGGCGCGCACCTGATGCAGGCCGGCCTGGCCCATCGCCGCATCACGGGTGAAACCCGGCTGTTCGACGCGGCGCGGAAATACATCGACCTGCTGCATCGCGAAACCTCGCCGCCTGACAAGTGGCCCTTCTTGACCGAACCGACCGACGCCTGGCCCTACAAGTTCAAGCACGAAGAGCGGCTCTACGTTCAGCGGCATCCCGACGCCGAGATGGCGCTGGTCGAACTCTACCGCGAGACGGGCGACAAGAAGTATCTCGACTTCTCCCGGCTGATTATGGAAGGTGGTGAGAACTACCTCAAGCGTGAAGGGCTCGTCAGCCACGCCGTCAAAGAGACGCTGTTGAACGCCGGCGCGATCGACTATTACCTCGAGTCGGGCGATCGGCGGTTCTTCGATCAGGTCGGCCGGATGTGGGCCGACCTGAATCGCGGCAAGATGTACATCACCGGCGGCGTCGGTGCCCGGCACGCCGGCGAAGCCTACGGCGACAACTACGAGTTGCCCAACCGCTCGGCCTACGCCGAAACGTGCGCGGCGATCTCCAACGTCTTCTGGCAATGGCGGCTGCTGCTGGCCACCGGCGAAGCGAAATACGCCGACTTGATGGAGCGCGTTCTCTACAACGGATTCCTGGCCGGCGTGTCGTTGGACGGCACCAAGTTCTTCTATCGCAACCCGCTCTCGCACCGCGGCAGCAACGCAGGCAAACAGCCCGACGAACTCCGCCATACCTACTGGGGCTGCTCGTGCTGTCCGCCCAACATCCAGCGGTTGTTTGCGTCGCTGCAAACGTACGTCTATACGGCCACGGATTCGCACGTCGGCGTGCATCTCTATACGGGCTCGACGTTGCGCTATATGCTGCCCGGCGGTGAAGAATTGACGCTCGTGCAGAAGACGGATTACCCGTGGAGCGAAGACGTGCAGTTCGACGTCGCGTTGGATAAGCCGGGCCGGTTCACGCTTTCGTTGCGGATCCCCGGCTGGTGCCATGGCGCGTCGGCTGAAGTAAACGGCCAGACGGTCGAGGTCAAACCCCGTGGCGGCTACTACCTCGCAATCGATCGGCCATGGCGCGGCGGCGACGTGGTCCGGGTGAAGCTACCGATGCCACCGCGGATCGTCGCGGGCGATCGCCGCGTGGCGGATCAGGTCGGGCGGTTGGCGATCCTCCGCGGCCCGATCGTCTACTGTCTCGAATCGCACGATAACCCCGACGCAGATCTGGACCAGATCGTTGTGCCCGAAGACATCGAACTTTCAGCCCGGTTCGAGCCCGGCTTGCTTGGCGGCGTCGTAACCCTCAGCGGCAAGGCCCAGCTCGTGCGACACGCCGTCGAGCCGGGCGAAACGACGATCGAGCCGACCACGATCAAGGCCATTCCATACTACGTCTGGGCCAACCGTGAGCCCTGCGACATGGACGTCTGGCTCGCCTGCGACGCGGAAATCCTGCCGCGGCCGAAACGCCCGACAATCGCCTTTGGGAAAATGACGAAGCACGAATGACGAATGACGAAAGGAAGA
>JABMRB010001319.1 GCA_013202865.1 Candidatus Nealsoniibacteriota bacterium
CACGCTCTGGCGAGCGTAGCTACAACGGATAGCACCATGAACAACCAACCAACCCTGCACTGGATCGGCGGCGTCGACGGGCATCTGCGGATGATCGACCAGACGCTGCTGCCGGGCGAGTTCAAAGAGATCGACTGCCGCGACGTGGAGTCGGTCTGGGAAGCGATCAAGATGCTCCGCACCCGCGGCGCACCGGCGATTGGCATCGCGGCGGCCTACGGCGTATGTGTTGGGATGCAAACCGCCGCGGGCAAGGAGGAATCGGCGTGGTTCAAGCGGCTTGACGAAGTCGCCGACTACCTGGCCACAAGCCGCCCGACGGCCGTCAACCTCTTCTGGGCCCTGGACCGCATGAAACGTACGGCCGTCGCGCTCCGCGGCAGCAAGACGCCCGTGGAGATCGCCGAGGCCCTGTTGGCTGAGGCCCGGGCGGTGAACGAAGAGGATCGGCAAATCTGCCGCGAGATCGGACGCCATGGGGCCGAGTTGCTGGCCGACGGAATGGGTGTGTTGACCCATTGCAACGCCGGCGGGCTGGCAACGGCCGACTACGGCACGGCGTTGGCGGTCTTCTTTGCCGCGGCCGAGTCGGGTAAGCGGCTACACGTCTACGCCGATGAAACCCGCCCGTTGCTGCAAGGCGCCCGGCTAACCGCCTGGGAGTTGCAGCAGCGCGAGATCGACGTGACGTTGATCTGCGACAGCATGGCCGCGGTGGTGATGCGAGAGGGGCGCATCTCAGCGGTCGTAACCGGGGCCGACCGGATCGCCGCCAACGGCGACGCCGCCAACAAGATCGGCACTTACGGCGTGGCACAATTAGCCCGGGCGCACGGAATCCCTTTCTACGTGGCGGCGCCGATCAGCACGTTCGATTTTTCGCTTCCGAGCGGCGACGGCATTCCGATCGAGCAGCGCGACCCGCGCGAGATCACGCACGGTTTCGGGCGTCAGACGGCCCCGGAGGGAATCGACGTCTACAACCCGGCCTTCGACGTGACGCCGGCCGAGTTGATCGAAGCGATCGTCTGCGAGCGGGGTGTGATTCGCCCGGTAACGACCGAGCGGATTGCCGAGGTAACCGGCGGAGGAAGCTGATTCGTGTCGCATTCTTCGTTTAGCGGGCGGGCTTGCCCGCCGTGAGCGTCACTCGTGCCCCGTGCGTAGCCGCAAGCGTCTCACTGCACGACGGCTAGCTGGACCAGTTCGGCGACGGAGCGTGCGTCCATCTTTTTCATTAGCTTGGCGCGGCGGTCTTCGACGGTGCGGATGCTCAGGTCGAGCTTCGACGCGATCTCCTTGTTGAACCTGCCGTCAAGGATCAGGTCGAGCACTTCGCGTTCGCCGCGCGTGAGCCGGGAGAGGCGGTCTTTCGCCTGGCAGCACCGGGCTTGGCGGCGGCGGCTCTGCTGGTTGGTGTCGAGCGCCTTGCGGATACTGTCCCAAAGTTCTTGTTCATGGAACGGTTTTTCCAGGAAGTTGACCGCCCCGGCCTGCATGGCGCCGACGGCCATTTGCACGTTGGCGTGACCGGTGATGAAGACCACCGGCAGATCGGTCTTCTCCTCCACCAGTTTCCGCTGCAGTTCCAGGCCGTTCATCTCCGGCATGGCCACGTCAAGCACCAAGCAGCCGGGCCGCCCCGGTTCGTACGCTTCGAGAAACTCGGCCGCGGAGGAATAAGCCTCCACTCTGTGGAAGGCCGCCTTGACCAGGGACACCAGCGATCGCAGCATGGCCGGGTCGTCGTCTACCAAGAAAACGGTCGGTTCTTCACGCAGCATTACTTTCTCCGCAAGTTCTTTCGGTTGGTTGCCGTTGCCACAGCGCCGCTGATCCATGGTGTTCAATCCGGTATCTCTGCCTGAATTAGGCCCTTTGTAGTCCGAATCGACTCGTGCGTCAATCAAGATGTTTCGGGTGCCGCCGCGGCATAGCGCGCAAGTCGACCGATCGGACCGCAAAGGCCCCTACAGTCCCGTCGCGTATTAGTGGATGGATGAATCCTTCATGTACAAACCTACGTTCTTTTTACCGGAACGCGCATGCTTCACGCAAAGCTAGGTTCTTTTACTAAACTGTCCCCCTAGAGCAAAGCCCACCTTCTGGGGAATGCGGTATACCCCGGTGGGGACGTGGAAACTACGGTCACACCCCAGTGATGGTGCCGTTGCCGTTCGCGCAGCGAACCCCTACACTGTCGAAAAATGCCCTTTACCCGGTCGCGATTCTCCACGCGGCGGCCGGGACCGTTCGATCGCAGCCCAGAAAGGAATCGACGCTCGTGTCATCACTGAAACGGATTCTGGTAACCGGCGGGGCCGGTTTTCTCGGCTCGCACCTGTGCGAACGGCTGGTCGAAC
>JABMRB010001320.1 GCA_013202865.1 Candidatus Nealsoniibacteriota bacterium
CAGGAGTTGGGCTCGAAGTAGAGCTCGACCATCTTGCGGATCGCCGAGTCGCGGACGTCGGCCGGAATGTCGCCCGGCTTCAGCTTGCCAAGCAGCATGTGGATCACCGCACCGTCGGCACCGGTTCGCTCCATGGCGATCTTGACCAACGCCTCGTGGGCGCGGTGCATCGGGTTACGGGTCTGGAAAGCAACGACCTTACTCCAGCCGTTGGCCTCGATCATCTCGCGGATCTGCGTCGCCGTGCGGAACGTCTCCGGGAAATCGGCGGCGAAGTACGAGTAGTTCAACACCTGGATCGGGCCGGCCACAAAGGTCTTGCCGACCGAGAGGAAGTTGTTCACGCCCGGGTGTTCCATGCTGGTCGTGCCGAAGATCTGCTGGGCCATCGCCTGCATCTGCTCGTCGGTGGCCTCTTCGATCGACTCGACGTCCTGGATCGCGATCACCGGGTTGCCGTCGACGTTCGGGTCCAGCAGGGCAATCCGCTTGGCGTCGCCGATCGCCGAGGCGTTCTGGACGACGTTCACGATCGGCACCGGCCAGAACAGCCCGCAGGTGCATTTCATGTCCTTAGCCACGGCCAGCGAGTCGGCCAGATTCATGAAGCCGGTCAACGGGTTGAAGTACCCGCTGGCAAGCATCACCGCGTTAGCGGCGGCCTGCGAGCAGACCAGAAGCTTAGGCAGTCCTTCGGCCTCTTTCTGCAACTCCGCCCGCCGCGCGTCGTCGGCGACGTAGAGCGGGTTCAACGTGTCTGAGCCGTGCGGTTTGATCAACGCCATGTGATTCTCCTTTTCAATAGTTCAGTTGTGTTTTCGGTTATGTTTTCTTTACGGCCGCGGCGCTGCGCCCGGTGTGCTCGGCGTAGACCATGGCGACGGTCCGGTAGAGCATGTGAGCCAGCTTCGAGAACGGCAGATAGACTAGAAGGTCGAATACGAGTACGAGGTGAACGAAGTAGACGGTATATGCGAAGTAGGTCAGCCCGGCGACGTCGGCCGGCTCGGCCACGTAGCGGATCAATTCGGTCGCCAGGCCGGTTACCCCCACGCCCAGCAGCAGCCAGACGAAGATTCGGTCGAACTCCGTGCCGCCGCCCGAGTCCTCTGTCCGTTGCCGGGTCTTCCGGTCGATGATCGCCTTGGCGGCACCGGCAATCAGCACGATCGCGCCGAGGTTGGCCAGGATCTTCCACGGGTTCCAGATGGCGAAGGGATAGACCAGATCGTTGTCGTGGCCTTCGATGAAGGGGTTGATCATATACAAGGCGACCACGGCCCAGACGCTGACCAGGAACAGGGCCACGAACCCGTAAAACGCCCCCAAGTGCGCCAGCCGCCGCGACGCGTGGCTCTCGCACATGCCGAACTTGTCGTGACGGAAGATCGTGGTCAATGTCCGCACGAAACTGGGGACAACCCCCAGCACGGGTGTGTACCCGCCGGCGGCCTCGTCGGCCGCTTTCATCGCCTTCCAGAAACGGACCAGTCCGACCAACGCGCCGAGACAGGCCAGACCCCAGAAAGTCGAGTAGAACCCGATCAGCAGCCAGTGCGGGTATAGATCCGAGTAGAACCCCGGGTGGTGGAGGTAGTGCAGGACACCCTCTGCGGCGTTGTAAATCGGGTTCTTCAACAGCAGCGCCACCACCAGCAAAACTGCGGGCACCGCCAGCATCAGCGGCAGGTACTTGACCCGGTTCGCCAGCAGACCGAGCGCCTTGGGCACCGCGTAGTGCTCGACGCACTGCTGCCGCACGGCCGCCAGCACGTCGCCGGGCCGGGCGCCGCGGGGGCACTTCGTCGAGCAATCGTTGCACTGGTGGCAAAGCCAAACGTTCGGGTCGGCCGTCAGCCGGTCCTTCAGCCCCCATTGAGCGTAGATCATCTCTTGTCTGGGGAAGGCCTTCTTGCCCGTCGATAACTTGCAAACCACCGAACAGGTGGCGCATTGCATACACTTCTTCAGGTCTTCACCGCCGGAGTCGAGCACGCGGTGGAGGAAATCCCGGTCTGGTTTTACGAGATAGGGATCGGA
>JABMRB010001321.1 GCA_013202865.1 Candidatus Nealsoniibacteriota bacterium
AGCGGTTGCCGCGCCGCCCGGGAGCAGGGCCGTCTTGTCGGTGGCAACGGCCTGGTCGTCGTCCTCGTTGGCTTCGGCGAGCCCGCCGTCGAAGCCCGACTCGTTGTAGAAGACCCAACGCCCGACGACTTCCGTCGACGGCGTCTGAAAAGTGACGCTTCCGGGGCTCGGATCGAGCGCGGTCCAACTGGCCGGCACGTTACCCCAGACGTTCGTGGCGGTTCGGTGAAGCGAGGCACCCGCACCGTCGGCGGCAAGCGGCCAACCCGCTTCGTCGTCGTAGATCACTTCATCCTCGAGTAGCCCCGGGTAGAAGTCCGGTTCGCCGGAGGGCGGCAGGTCGGGATATTGAAGCTGCACCCGTTCGCCGCCGTCCTCGAGTTGGCGGTCGTACGGACCGACGACGTCGATCGGCCCGGCCGGCGCGTATGCATCAAGGAAGTTAGCCAGCCGGTCGCTCTGCAGAACCGGATCGAACGGCACGATCACCAGGGTCGCGAACACGTCGAGCGAAGTGCCCGCAGCGAAATCGTACTCGATCCCCTTGCGAATCCGCCAGTTCGTCAGGTCTTGGGCGACGCCGGTGGTGTTGTAGATCTCGACGAATTCCAACTCGTCGGCGTTGAACATCGTGCCCGGGTTGTAGTGCAACTCGCTGATGATCACGTCACCGAGTCGCGGACCGGACGTATTCTCGGCATCGAGCGTCGACGTGTTGATCGGATACAGCCCACCCGTGCCGTCAGGCCAGCGTCCCCACGACTCGGCGTTAGCCTGGGCCCCGAACTCGACGTGGTCGCCGAAGTGTGTAAGCTCCCCGGTCGGATCGTTCCGGTCGGATGCCATCAGCCACACGTGGTCGCCATGGGCACCGTCCAGCGCGAAATGGTTCAACAGCGGCGTCCCCGGCATGGGGTTGAAGTCGCGTTCGTCGAACAGCAGATAGCCGCCCGCAGGGATCGTGGTTTCTCCGGGCGCGTCGGTGCGGATGCGATACTTCTTATAGTTCTCGTTATTGCCGTCGGCCACCAGCGGGTCCCACCCCCAGGAGTCGCTCAGGTACCAGCCGCCCACGTTGACCGCTTCGGTCGTCGACGTGTTGTGCAACTCGATCGAATCGAACTGCGGAAAGTCTGTGTGGCTGAGCACCTCGTTGATGACAATCCCAAGCTCGCCCTGCGGTTCCGCACCGGGGGTGCCCCCGATGCCGACGCTCGAATGCCAGTTGTCGCCGTCTTGCAGGTAGTCGGTGCGAAGTTGGGCGTTGTCAGTCGGTACGGCCGTCGGGTCGCTCAACACGAGCGTGGCGCCCTTGCCGTCCGGGCGGCCGGGCCACTCGTTTGCGTCGTTGTAGGCAAAGTTGAAGATGATCTGCCCGAGAGCACCATCGAGCCGGAGGTCTTCGCCGCCGTTGGACAGATTCTCGTCGCCATAGCTGCCGGCAACATTGTGGCCCGTGCCGTAACGGGCCTCGAAGGCGGCTTCGTTCTTGACGACCACCACCCGCTGCTGCGGCGCGAGCACGTGGACGCCGCCGTCGTCAAACGCGAATTCGATCCCGTCGACAAACGCCACGCCCGTCAGATCCACCAGCGTGTCCGTCGTCAGGTTGATCAGTTCGACGAACTCGAAGTCGTTGTCCTCAAAGGGCGTATCACCGGGTGCTTGCGTGGCCAGTTCCTCGGGCAAGGGGTCGTGCGCGTGGTAGTTGATTTCGGTAACGACCAGATTATCCGGCGCGGCCAACTCGGCAGTAAAGAACTGCGCCTCGGTCACCGCCGACCACACACCGCCGCTGCTGCGCACCCGGGCCTTGACCAGGCGGGATTGGTTGATGGCAACCGCCGAGGAGTAAACCTTGGCGGTCGGCGCAATCGCGCCGCCCGGCAGCCGCGGGTCGGTGCCGTCGTCCGTGTAGTAGAGCGTACCCGTGCCGTTGGGGTTGCCGAGCGTCAGGGCGAACGGCGCGGTAACCGGCCCGCCGAAAGTGCTGAACGTCGGGGGATTGACGCTCGGATACCACCCGTCGGATCGCAACTGGGCAAGCACCTCGTCCGTGCGGACGCCGGAGGTCCCGGTCCCGTTGTAGGCCCAATTCTTGAAGTTACTTACGGCACCGAGCCAGGTGTTCTTCGTTTTTCCGTTTCCCCAGCGGGCGCTGTGGGCGATGATGGCCGTGTCGATCTGATCGGCGCGTTCCTGGATGGTCGCCTGCGTGGTAGGCCCGTCGAGCACTCCCCCGTTGTGGAAGTGTTTGTGTACGCGGTCGGCAAACCGCATGCGATAGTCGGGATGTGCGACGAGCTTCTGGTGGAGGATTTGCGGGTTGAAGTAGTCGCGGGAGTTGAAGTTTGAATGCGTCCAGGGGCCCGTACGGTCCTCCATGCCCCTGTCGTAGGTATGTTCGCCGTCGTGGCGGAACCACTTCCAGCCGTCGGGATTCTCGCGGTTGTAGATGCCGAAATAGTTATTCACAGCGCTGTTGCCGATGAAGTTGGAGATCGGCGCGTCGCGGTCGCCGGCATGGAACACGCTGATCATGTAGTCGATCACATTGTCGACGTCGACCATCCGGTCGAGCGCAGGGTCGCGCTCGTGAGTAACCGGGTCGAGGCCCTGTGCGATGTAGTAGGCATCGCCGCTGAAGCCTGCCATCGCGGCGTTGTACAGAGCCGTGAAGGCGTTCCAGTTTCCGTCGGTCATGTTGTTGACGTAGATTCCGTTGCCGTAGTGCTTGACGACGTCGTAGTCGTCGCGGTCGCCGCCGAAGTACTGCTCGGCGTAGGCGGCCTCCGAACGCTCCTGGGTTTGGAATATCCCCCAATACTGTCCGTTGATATAGAGGTGGTAGAAGCGGCTGCGCGTGTACGGCTGGCCCATTTTCCCCTGGCTGTCGCGGTTGAAGGCGTCTCGCAGGAACGTGTTGGCCGAGTCGTTGTTCCAAGCCCAGGAGTAGTTTTGCGTGGTTCGCAGGTCGATCTTATCGAAGCTGTCGTCCCCTTCGTCGCCGAAGAGCGGGTAGTTGAGCTTCGCGTCGCCGTATTGCTCGCGGAAGAAGAGCCGGAATGCGTGCTTGGGGTTGCTCGGGTTGCGGCTGTAGCCGCCGCGGATTCGCACGCCGGCTTCCACCTGAAAACCGCCGTCGATGCCGTCGGGAAAACCGTCCGGGTCGGCGCTCGTGTCCTCCGGATAGATCAGCTCCAGCGACGCGGGCCGCTCCCAGCTTAACCCGTCGTTGCGCGGGTTCACGTAGATGCCGTTTGCCTGGCCGAACAGGTTGTCCACGTCGGTTACCAGCGACATCGTCGGGATGGCCTTCAGCGAACCCTCCATCTGCGGGCCCCACGTCGGACTGTCCACGATGGCGGAACTCATTCCGTAGCGGAGCACCTGCCCGTTGACCGAACCGGTGGGCCAGCCTGCCGGCGGCGTGCCGTCCTGCTCGACCACGTCGGCTAGGAAAAGGTACGTCTGCGTGTCGACGTTCGTCGGGTAGTAGCCATCCTTGAACGCGGTCGCCCGAAGCACCGTCGTTTCGTCGACGTGGATCGGCCCGGTGACCTTGACGCCGGCGGTCTCGCTCGGCTCGCTGCCGTCGGTCGTGTAGTAGATTTCCGCCAGCGGCGTGTTGGTGGTGACCGTCACGTCGAACGGTGCCGTGTAGAACCCGCGGTCGTGACTGAAGCTGGTGTCCTTGACGAAGCCGATGTAACCGGGGCCGTTCTCGGCGCCCGGCGTCGATTCCTTGAAGTAGCGTAGCACTTCCCCCTGCTCGGCGGCGACCAGTTCCGGCAAGACGAGGAAACTGTCGTCGTTGGCAGCGACGTTCATCGCGTGGATCGCCAATACGTTCGTGCCGGCTTGTAGCAGTCCCTGATGCGCGGTGACGTCGAACTCGACGAAATCCTCGGTCGCCTTGGCGATCAACGCGGAGGAATTCCACGCCAGCGACCCGGGTGCGTTGTCCGAGGCGATCGGCGTGCCGTTGAGATAGGCCACAAAGCCGTCGTCGTACATCATCCGCAAGGTCATCTCGCCGAGCGTGCCGGGGGCTTCCTCCAGGACAAAAGGTACGCGCACCCAAAGCGTCGAGTTAACGTCGTACATCACGTCTTCGACGTTGGTGCGAATGAGCCCGGCGATTCCCCCAAGTGCCAGTCCGCCGTTGGCTACGTCGCCGACCAGATCGAAGTCGGCCGGGTTGAATACGGTGTGGCTACCCGGCGCCGCAAACAACTCCACGCCGGCCCCGCCGC
The DNA here is from genome assembly GCA_013202865.1 of Candidatus Nealsoniibacteriota bacterium. Lineage (GTDB taxonomy): Bacteria > Planctomycetota > Planctomycetia > Pirellulales > Thermoguttaceae > JABMRB01. The sequence goes on from JABMRB010001321.1 coordinate 4,257, forward strand.
CGCGCTCGTAGTATACGAGTTCCAGGTCGTAGGCGCCCGCTTGCTGGAAATTGAACGCGCCGAGCGTGTCGCCCGGTCCACGCGGGTTAGGGTGTGACGTGGAGAACGTGTCGGTTCCGTTGGTCAACGTCAGCCCGAACCCATCGTCGCTATTGACGCCAAACGTCCAATAGCCGGGCGACGGGATAACCACGGTCGTGGTGGCCCTGACTACAAAGTCCTCGACGTCGGCGCCGATGGTTAGGCTTGGAAAGGTATTGTTCGGCGCGTAGTTCCCCTGTCCGCCCGTGTTGAAGTAGTTGATGACCTCGGCCGCAGCAGCCTGCACGTACGTCTGCTTTGCGGGGTCGTCCAGCACGTCCTGGGCAACGGAAAGACTGTCTACCCTGACGTTAGCCTTGTAGAACTCCACCTCGAACTGGCCGCTTCCGCCCGACGGATTGCGATCGAACCCCAGGCCGGTGGCTACGGGAGCGCTCGACCCGGTCCATGCGGAATCGTTGTAGCCGGTGGCCGTCCAGTTGTCGCCCGCGTCGCCGGCCGTCGGGACCAGGAACTTCGCATCGTCACCCTGCGAAACGTACTCGCTGAGGTCTTGCGTGGGTCCATAAGAGAAGTTTCCATACTGCTTCGCAAAAGCCTCGCCGAAGTCGTCGGAGACCGTCACGCCGTTGGCCCTGACCAGGCCAAGATAGTCGCCGTCGGCGTCGAGCCGGAACGACGCGTGCAGGTTGCCGTCCCCGTCGACGTTCGGATCGCCGGGAGCCGGAACCACGTTCTCGCGGCCGTTGGATGCAAACACGACAAGATACTCGTCCGGCCCAAGCGTCGTGTCGGGATTCGTATCGGGAAACGACCATTTCGTCAGATTGTTCGCGTCGTCGGTCAGGTGCCATCCGTCGAGAACGACCGTCTGGCCGGTCGGGTTGTGGATTTCGATCCAGTCGGAGAAGAATCCGTCACCGTCCGCCAAAACGGCGCCGTTGTCGGCCATGAACTCGCTGATCGCCAGCGGCCCGGCATTGAGCATCTGCCGCGGCTCTAGCCGTTCCAGCAGCAGACGCCCGCGGCGTCTCCGTTTGGCCTCAGACGCCGACCGACAACGAAGCGAAGTGGATTGCAGCTTGGCGGTCCGTTTTCTGGTCGCGCACACTTCGATCACCTCTTTCTGTTTCGTTCACTCGTCCCGATGTTGGCACTTGCCCGAATGTTGGGTCAGGCCCGAAAGCTGCGGAACATTTGACGTGCCGACAGGGCTTCAACCGGCCGGTGGACAAGTCTGCTCCCGGTTGCCGGAGAGGCCTCTTCACGCTCCATTATGACAGAATATGCCTATTATGCCACTAGTTTACCCGGATTGGAGAGGTCAAAACGCTCGGGAGACTGCGAACTTGCCTGCAATACACACCACCGCGGGGACATTACACCCCCTGCCCTGCGGAGGCACTTGTCACCAAGGGCCACTTGCGAGTACGATTCAATTGGCAGTTCTCGGTTTGTGCTCCCAAGTTCTCCGCGGCAAGTGAGGAACGGTCCATGTCGGAAAATCTGACGGTCATCTACACGGCTCGCACTGCGCCAGAGGCCCACCTGTTGAAGAACGCGTTGACCGAGATGGGCATTCCGGCGGCGGTGGAAAACGACGTGCTGGAACGGGGCTCGGGCGTCGACGCGGTCGGCTGGGCGACCCAGGCCCGGGTCGTTGTCCCCGAAGTGCATGCCTTGCTGGCAAGGCAGACTGCTTTGGAGTTCGAGCGGAAGGGGTTGGCCGATTTGGCGGCGCTGACCGAACCACCCATCGAACGACCCGTGCAGCAGCCTGCTGCGTCCGGCGAGGAACCGGGCGACGTTTGGCCCGAGGAGGATGAGTCGACGTCGGACGTGATCGTCGACGCCTGGCCGGCCTGCCCGATGTGCGGCACGAAGCGGACGGCCCGATGTCCGATCTGCAACACGACCGGCAACGACTTCCCGCCGGTCGACATGGGTTTCGTCTGGGTACCCGACGCGGAAGGAGAAGAAGAACCGCCCGCCACGTTCATCTGCACGATGTGCGACGAGCCTTTCGCGCCGGAGCACGCGTCGATCTGCATGCAATGTGGCTACGCATTCCCCGACGGCTACGAAGTCGAACCACCCAAGGCGACGGACGAGAAGATCGACTCTCGCGTCATGGCCGTTGTTGTGGGCTTGGGGCTGGTGGCGGGGGCGGCTGTTGCTTACTTTATCTATTTCATCTAATTGGACAGCGCCGCTCTTTTCCTTATCTGAAGAGAACCCGATGACGGATCACTGCGAACAGGACTCCACGGAAGAGGCCCCCTCCGAACCCGGTTTCCGGTTCCAATACAGCCTGCGGACGTTCCTGATCGCCACCTTGGCGATCGGCGCCGGCGGAGGCATTCTAGGGCAGTTGTTCTTGCGCAGCCCGGAAATGTTCCAGATCGTGGCCGGTGCGTTGGCGACCGTCGTCCCGTTTCTTCTAGCGATCGGGACGATCGCCTGGCTGGGCGTCCGCCGACGACGCTGGGGACTGGTCGTTTGGGGCGGCCTGCTATTGGCGATGCCGTTGTTCGGCTATGCCTTGGTGATGCTCGCCGAGAGCCTCCACGGCTCAGGACCGCGCAAGTTGGGGATGTTTAGCACGCAGGAGGTGATCGACCAGCGTCTGGACCAAGGGATCGACGAGCCTTGGATCTGGCGGGAACTCGAAGGGCGGATTCAGGCCGGCACCATGTCGAACGAGGAGGTCGATGCCGCGCTGAAGAAGCTGATCGCCCACATGAAGAAGACGAAGCCGCAGGGCTTCGACAGCCCGCTGCATTGGCAGGACGACTTCCTGAAGACGGCCGTCCGCCGCAAGATGATCTCCGAAGAAGTAATGATCGACTTGTGCGACGCCTTCTTCGGCCCGGCGCCGTCGATCGAGCCGCTCGCGCGGCCGCGCGAGGGCCAGGATTCCGTCGATTTCACGATCCAGTACGGAAGCAACTGGGCCGCCCACTCGGGAATTCCACTGGGCCTGATTTGGGACGTCGATCAGGTCTTGCTCGACGGCAATCCGGTCGAGGCGACGATGAGCCATCGCCACGGCGGATCTTGGACGGGCCGTTTTCAAGGCGAACTCTCGGTCGGCCAACATGAGTTGACCGTCCGCGTTGAATGCGCCTATGTCGACGTTGGCAAATTGGTCGGGATCAATGGGAGCGACCTGCGGAGAAAACTGTGGCCCAAGGAGACCCGCAAGCAATGGAAACAGGAGGTCTCGGCGCCGTTGAACGTCTACGCGAAGGATGCCCAGATCGTCTCGCTGGTCACCGATCCGAAGCTTTCCCCGGGCGGAACCGGCGGCGTGCGGTTCAAACAGCTGATCGTTCAGCCCGACCCGAAAGGAAAGAAGATCATCTTCCATAGCGAAGCGGTCGGAGGCGTCGTGCTCTCGATCAGCTACGACGTCACCGTGCAACTGGGCGAAGAGTCGGTCGCGCTCGGCCACCTGTTCCTGGTCACGCGAGACAACGGCAGCATATCGAGCGGCTTCCGCATGGAGAAGCAGATCGACCGGCTCGACCCCTCGATCCAAACCGCCGACGTCATCCTGACGCCCAACGGCAAGCACGTCGAGCAATACCCCGCAGCCAAGCAGATCTTGGGCCGCAAGGTCGTCATCCCCGACGTCTCGATCGAACGCCTCGACCTCGAAACGCGAGAAGCGGCCGGGGGCCCGTGAGAATCTTCGCGTCCACCGCGCAGCCTTCTTCAGGTTTCGCCAATCGAGGCTTGAATTCGTCGCCCCTACCCGCCGAATTCCGGCCGGCGGCAATTGAGTTGGTTCTGCAGCCGCTGAACGATAGAACTGTGCATCTGGCTGACGCGGCTTTCGGAGAGATCGAGCGTGGCGCCGATCTCCTTCATCGTCAACTCCTCATAATAATAGAGGATGATGATCAACCGTTCGTTGCGGTTGAGCCCCTTGGTGACCAGCCTCATCAAGTCGTGCTTCTGGATGCGGCGGGTCGGATCTTCGCCCTTCTTGTCCTCGAGAATGTCGAT
>JABMRB010001322.1 GCA_013202865.1 Candidatus Nealsoniibacteriota bacterium
GCCCGCCCGAGTGTAGACGGTATCGCCGTTGGGATCTTGCACCTGGAAGAAACCTTGCCCGACGATGGCGACGTCGAGTTCCTCGTCGGTGACCTCGAAGGCCCCCTGGGCGAAATCGCTCTGCACGCTGGTGACCTTCGAGCCCAGGCCGATCGAGATCCCGGTCGGCGTGTATTCGCCGGCGGAATCCTGGGCCCCGGGCATCTTTTCGTGCCGGTAGAAGAGGTCCTCGAAGTTCGCCCGGTCCTTCTTGAATCCGATCGTCTGGACGTTCGCCAGGTTGTTGGCGATCACGTCCAGCCGCGTTTCCATGGACGTCATGCCCGTGGCCGCGGTGTACAACGTTTGAACGCTCATGGCTGGAGAGTCGAACCTTGATAATGGAGGAGTTTGAGTTGATGAGTATTTGCGAAAAGGATCTTGCCGGATGGGTTTTCAACCCGTCCTGCACAGCGGCTATGCCTTCAATATGCGATTGATCAGACCGGCGAGCATCTCGTTCTGGGTCTTCATCATGTTGATATTGGCTTCCATCGCCCGGGAGGCGTGGATCAGGTCGGTCATCTCGGACGTCGGCCGCACGGTCGACATTTCCAGGTATCCGGATTTGACTTGGCGCTCGTTCAGCGGCACGTCGGTTGTCTCAGCCAGCGGGCGAAACAGGTTCTCGCCGGCCTTGACTAGATCGCCGAGCGACTCCGGCTGTACCAGCGCCAAGCTCTGCGTGGCACCCAACTGCTGAACGATACCCGTGCCGTCGATGTGCCACGCGGGATCGTCGCGGATGAATATCGGGTTCCCCGCACTGTCCAGTACGTTGTAGCCCTGTTGCGTCGTCAGCCTGCGGTCGGGTGTGATCGCGAAGTTGCCGGCGCGAGTCAGTAGCGTCTCTTCTCCTTTTTGGACGGCAAAGAAGACGCCCGGCTGCGGAATGGCAACGTCGGTCTTGGCGTCGGTCTTCTTGGGCGGGCCGGTCGCATGGTCGGTGACGGTTTGCCACATCGCAATGCCGCCACCCACGTCGTCGATCGTACCGGAACCGGGCAGGCTCAAGCCTTGATCGACTGCCTCGGTCGATCGTGCCCTGAGTATCGCCAACTCGCGTTTGAAGCCCACGGTATCGACGTTCGCCAGGTTATTGGCGATGACGTCCATCCGTTGGCTTTGGGCGTGTGCGCCTTCCGCGGAAATGTACAGACCGTAGGGCATGGTCGTCTCGTACGTGTCGGTTGTCTTATTTCGGGTAGCTGGATTCGCAAGAATTCAGTCGAATGCGACGACGACTGAATTCTTGCGAATCCAGCTACGCGTTGCCGTCGTCTCTATGCAACCGGCGTGCCATTCGACCCGTGTTTCCGCCGGATGGTCGCCAAACACCACCACAGTAGCGACTTGTAGCTTCTGACACGATCGTCGCGGGAAACCACAACAGGGGAGTTCGGTCGGCGGACTAGCGATTGCTGCCGATCGAAGGGGCAGAACTCGCCACTGTCGAGGTGGTTGGCAGACCGTTGCCGCGTTTGCCTGCGGCACCAGGGCGTGATGATGATTTCTGGCGAGGCTGGCCGTAATAGTCTGCGTGTCCTTCCGACAATCGCTATGGCCCCTATAGCACGCGTGCTTTCTATTTTTACTGGCCAACCGTAATTGCCTAGACCGATACGTTTATGGGTATTCCTGCGGCCCGTGACTTTCACAGCCCGTGACTTTCACAGCCTCATGACGACTATGGTCAACAGCGGCCGATCCGCCAAGGAAGGAGCCATGGATGCTTGTCTTGTCTAGGCAGCGTGATGAGAGCATCATAATCGGCGACAATGTAGTCGTATCGATTGTCGATATTCGTGGAGACAAGGTCCGACTGGGGATCAAGGCCCCGCAAGAGATTCCCGTGCATCGCCAGGAGGTGTTCGAGGCGATCAAGCGCGAGAAGGGCCAAGCCGAGCAGTCGCAGACCCAAGCCGCCGAACAACCGGCCGAGGCGGGCACCTCTCCATCCCCCACGGCAACGGAAAGCTAAACGGGGTAGGTGAGCATCAGGGGTATCGATTATTTCGATTATGTCGGCCCCGCAAAGGCTTTAGCCTGTCTAACGAGGCTTTTTGCTTCTGTAGCAATCTCAGCCTGCCGAGAAAAAACAGAAGAAGCACAAGAAAGTGCTAAACTCCGTTGGATTACCTAAAGTACCTAGACTGCCCAGCCGATGATGCTTACTGATGGCATCATTTGGTGACCGTGTCGGCCTTTCGGCGCGGGCGGTTCGCCCTTGTGGGTAGGCCGTTTGATTATATTTTGAACACGAACGTTTGAGGTGGGGGACCACAACCAATCGCGACCGAGTTGCGAACCGGATGAAGGTTTCCACTTCAACGGTAAGCGGCGAAGCTGGCCCGGAACACAAAACATTTCCCCGCAATCCGGCGAAGCTTGGACGCAGTCCTTTGAGAAGGAGGGGTGTCTGACATGACACGAATTAACACGAACGTAAGTTCACTCAATGCCCAGAAATCTCTGGCGCGATCCAACATGTCGCTACAACAGGCCTTGACTCGCCTGAGCACCGGTTTGCGAATCAACACGGGTAGAGATGACCCGGCCGGTTTGATTGCCAGCGAAGCCCTGCGTAGCGACATCACAGCCACAGAAGTGGCGATTAGCAACAGCCATCGTGCCAATCAGATGATTGCCACGGCCGACAGTGCCATGGGCCAGGTCAGTTCACTGCTGAACGACATTCGCGGTCTGGTGTCCGAGGGAGCCAACACGGGTGCCATGAGCGACGACCAGATTGCGGCCAACCAGTTGCAGATCGACTCCTCGCTCGAAGCCCTCGACAGGATCGCCCAGACTACCACCTTCCAGGGCCGGCGCCTGCTGGACGGCAGTCTCGACTTCGTCACCGATGCCGGGTCCATCGCGAGCATCACGGATCTGCGAATTGACCAGGCAAATCTGGGGGCCACAGGCTCGATTGCAGTGGACGTGGACATAGCCGCCGCGGCCACCCAGGCAACGATCACCAGTAGCGGATTTTCGGCCGCCACCCCCGCCACCGCAACGCTCACGTTCCTTGCCGGGACGGAAATGACCGGTTACGCAAGCGCTGCTGATTTCGACATCAACGCGGTATCGCTCGGAACCGCCGAGCAAGGCGTTGTGGTAACCCAAGCTGACGCCGGCGTGGGAAACCCTTTGAGCGTCGTGTATGATTCCGTGGCGGGCACGCTGAAGATCAACTTCGACTACGCCGCGGGCACTACGTCTACTTTAGTTGTAGCCGAGATCAACAACAACGTAGCCGAATTCACCGCCACCGACAATACAGCCGGGGCGATCGTTGCGGGTGACGCAGCAATCACCGGCACCACGGATTATGACTCGGTCTTGATCACTGCGGCGACGGCGGGAGCCGATTTTAACAATATTGCGACCAGTATTGTTACGCAAAACGGCCTTGGTGCAGGCAACGAGTTCGCTACCTTCAATTCTACCCAGGGCACGCTGGTCGTTACCGTCGACGATACGGCTACCATCACTACGGCCGCCTTTGCCGCCGCGATCAACTCGCTTGCCGAATTCAGCGGAGCGGCAACTTCAAGCGGCGACACTCTCTTCGATCCTACCGTCAACGACTCAAATGTAGTCGCAAACACCGACACCACGGGCGGTGCCTTGCTTCTGGACGACCTCGTGCTTGAACTCGGTGGCACCGACGGAAACGAGGTGGTCAGTTTCGAAACCGGTGCTTCGGTCAATCAGATGGTCGCGGCGATCAACCTGATCTCCGACTCCACGAGTGTTTCCGCCTCGCAAAGTTCCGGCACACTGACGCTCAATTCCACGGCCTACGGGCAAAAGGGCTTGGTCGCCATCAACGTGATCAGCGAAGGCGCCCTCGGCACGTTCGAGGCCGGCCTGAGCTCGAGCCGAGTTAACGGTACGGATATTGACGCCACAGTCAACGGACTTGCCGCCATTGGCGACGGAAATAGAGTGTCGATCAACACCTCGACGCTCGATATGTCCGTCACGGTTAGCGAGGGATCCTCCACGAATTTCGATTTCAATATCACTGGAGGTGGAGGCCTGTTCCAACTCGGCCCCGACGTGGTATCCAACCAGCAGGCCCGGCTGGGCATCCAGAGCGTCAACACGGCAAAGCTCGGAGGTAACACGGGCCAACTCTTCCAGTTGAAGTCCGGAGGCTCCTTCTCGCTTGTCAACGACATCAATAGCGCGGCCAAGGTGGTCGACGAGGCGATCAACTCGGTCACCACGCTCCGCGGGCGGTTGGGTGCGTTTCAGAAGACGACCATCGACACGAACATCGCGACGCTCGAGGACACGCTGGAGAACCTCGCTGAGGCGCAAAGCCAGATCCGCGACGCCGACTTCGCAGCCGAGAGTGCCGCGCTGACCAGGTCCCAGATCCTGGTGCAGTCGGGTATCTCGGTGTTGTCGATGGCCAACAGTAACCCGCAGAACGTGCTCGCACTGCTGCGGTAAGCTTGAGCGACCTATCTCAAAGGACACGCGGTCGGCCCGTCCCGAACTCCGGGGCGGGCCGACTGTTTTTCTTGGTAGCGGCACTCGCCAGAGTGCGGAACTTCGAGTAGCTGTATGCCC
>JABMRB010001323.1 GCA_013202865.1 Candidatus Nealsoniibacteriota bacterium
CTTTCACAGCGAACCCGATCCGAAGCGGAAACCCTACACGATTGTCATCCCGCCGCCGAACGTGACCGGGGCCCTGCACTTGGGCCATGCCCTGAACAACACCTTGCAGGACGTGCTCATCCGGCAGAAGCGAATGCAAGGCTACGAGGCGCTCTGGATGCCAGGGACCGACCACGCCGGCATCGCCACGCAGGCGGTCGTCGAGCGGCGACTCTTCCTCGAGGAGAAGACCACCCGACACAACCTGGGCCGCGAAGGACTCGTCGAGCGAATCTGGCAGTGGAAAGAGGCCTACGAAAAGCGGATCATCGGGCAACTCAAGCAGATGGGCTGTAGCTGCGATTGGGAGCGCACCCGGTTCACACTCGATCCGGTCTGTGCCCGGGCGGTACGGCATACGTTCTTCAGCCTCTTCAAAGAGAAACTGATCTATCGCGGCAAACGGCTGGTCAACTGGGACACGACCCTGCAAACGGCCGTCAGCGACGACGAGGTCTTTCACGAGACGGTCCCCGGCCATTTCTGGTACATCAAGTATCGGGTGATCGAGCCGAAGCCGGGGGAGCCGGAACACGTGACCATCGCCACCACCCGGCCGGAGACCATGCTCGGCGATACGGCCGTGGCCGTCCACCCCGACCCGGCCGCGGCGCTGGACAAGGCCGAAGCCGATATGCAAACCCGCCTTGCCGCGGCGCCGGCCAAGCAGAAGCCGGAGATCGAGGCCCAGATCGAACAGATTCGCGAGCGTCGCAAGACGAAGCTCGACGCCCTGGTGCAACTTCGCGACATGGCCGCCGACGGCCGCAAGGTGATGCTGCCGCTGCTTGAGCGGCCGATTCCACTGGTGGCCGACGATTGGGCCAAGCCCGAGATGGGTACCGGCTGTGTGAAGATTACCCCCGCTCACGACCCGAACGACTACGAGGTCGGGCTGCGCCACGAACTGAAGATGCTCAATATCCTCAACCTCGACGGGACGCTCAACAAAGACGCCGGGCCCTACGCCGGGCAAGTCGTGCTAGAGGCACGCAAGAGCGTCGTGGCCGACCTCGAAGACCTCGAAGAGCAGGGTCCGATGAAGGTCGAGGACCGCGAGATCGACCTGGCTCACAGCGACCGCTCGAAGACCCCCATCGAGCCGCTGCTGGCCGACCAATGGTTCGTCAAGATGGACACGCTGGCCCAAACGGCCATGGACGCCGTAAACGACGGCCGCGTGAAGATCATCCCCGAGCGATATACCAAGAGCTACATCGACTGGCTCAGCGAGAAACGCGATTGGCCCGTCAGCCGGCAGCTTTGGTGGGGACACCGGATTCCAGTTTGGCAGGTCACAATTCGGGCTAACCGCTATCAGAAGCAGTTGAAGTCGCTTAGGTTGAGCTGTCGGCGCGTCCAAGGCGAATTCCACGAGGCCCTTTCCGACTTTGCAAAGGCTGCTGGAGTAACCGGCGAGATCGAGGCCGTGCAGTCGGAGCGAGCCGAGACGATCTTCTTCATTTGCGCGGGATCGGAACAGGCCGAGAAAGAACTTGGAAGCTTCTACCGCCGGCACCATCCTGCCCGCGCGACCCCTTTTGTTGACAAGGATCCGCCCGTTGAGACCTATTTGGCTGAAGGAGATCCGCGCAATGCTCCAGATCGTAAGCTGAGGGAGTGTATCGCTATAATGAAGGATCAGGAGCCCGACGTATTGGACACATGGTTTAGCTCCGCCCTCTGGCCCCATTCCACCTTGGGCTGGCCCGAACAGACCGACGAACTGAAATACTACTACCCGACCAACGTGTTGATCACCAGCCGCGACATCATCAGCCTGTGGGTCGCACGCATGGTATTGGCCGGGCTGCACAACGTGGGCGAGGTCCCGTTTCCGGAGGTCTACATCCATCCGAAAATCCTCGACGGGTTCGGCGAGGGAATGTCGAAATCGAAGGGCAACGGCGTCGATCCGCTCGACATTATCGAGAAGTTCGGCACCGACTCGCTACGGTTCGCACTTATCTACCTGACGACCGAGACGCAGGATTTCCGCCTGCCGGTCGAGTTCGAGTGTCCGCACTGCAACAAGCTGATCGCGCAAACCCGTAAGAACCGCGTGCTGCCGCGAGTGAAGTGCAAGGAGTGCGGCAGCGAGTTCTCCACGCAATGGGCCGAGAAGGCGGAAGACACGGCCTTGCCGCGCGGGGCCGTGGTCAGCGATCGGTTCGAGCTGGCCCGGAACTTCTGCAACAAGCTATGGAACGCGTCGCGGTTTGCGTTGATGAACCTCGAAGGCTACACGCCCGGCAAGGTGGCCGAGGAGGATCTGCTGGTCGAAGACCGTTGGATCCTCAGCCGGCTTTCGACGGTAACCGGCCGGGTGACCGACTACCTGGCCGAGTACAAGTACGCCGACGCCGCCCGAACGTTGTACGACTTCGCCTGGGACGAGTTTTGCAGCTTCTTCGTCGAGATGGTCAAGTCGCGCCTACAAGACGAGCAGGCCCGGCCGGTAGCCCAGCGCGTGCTGGCCCACACGCTCGACACGCTGTTGCGGCTGTTGCATCCGCTGGTGCCGTTCGTCACCGAAGAAGTATGGCAGTTGCTGGCCACCGTGGCGCCCGAGCGTGGCATCGAGCAACTCGCGCCGCCGGCCGAGAGCATCATGATCGCCCCATGGCCCGAGCGGGACCCGGCCCGTGAGGACCCGCAGATCGAGGCCCGGTTTGCGTGGTTCCAGGAGGTGCTCCGCGCGATCCGCGAGATCCGCAGCCGCCAGAATGTGCCGCCCAAGACACAGCTTGAGTTCACCGTCCGCTGCGACACGGCCACGGCCGAGCTGCTCGCGCCGATGGAGCCCTACTTCGCCACGATGGCCCGAGCCAAGCCCGTCGCCGCAGGCCCCGACGTCGAAGCGCCCGAGCTGAGTGCCAACGTCACCTCGCCCGGAATCGAAGTCTTCGTCGATCTGGCCGGCCTGATCGACATCGAGGCCGAGATCGCGAAGAAGCAGCAGGAGAAAGCCAAGCTCGAGAAGTTCATCCTCGGCAAGCAGAAGAAGCTAGAAAACAAGAACTTCATCGACCGGGCGCCGGAGGCTGTGGTGGAGAAGGAGCGGGAGGGATTGAAGGAGTTGGAAGAGCAGCTTGCGGCCATTATCGCGATCCTGAAAAGACTCACGGACAACCGCGGATAACTGAGCCCGAAAAAGGGGACTGGCTCCGTCGACGACCGGCATCGCTGCGGTAATTCGTATTGCCGACGGTGCCTGTCCCCTTTTTCGGGCGGTGAGATCGGGGCGCCGTTGCCGTCGAGTGTCTTCTGCAAGCGGATCAGTTCGGTGCCATACTCGGGCGCAGACCCCACGCAACGCAGTGCGTGGGCGTTGAAATCCCCGAGCCCCCAGTCCCCAGTCCCTCAGAACAACCTCCCCTGCACGGGCCTGCCCAGCGGCCGAGCGTCATGACCTGCATCGATCAGCCGGTCGACGAACGTTTCGTTGCCGTGGGTGCAGTAGATCTCTTTTGGGGCGACCCGCTCGACCGCCTCGAACAGTTCGTTGTAGTCGGCGTGGTCCGAAAGCGGCACGGCGTGGTCGACGCGCAGCCGATACTTGGCGCGTTCGTCCATGGCCCAGCCGGTTACTGCGATGCGAACCTCGCGCGGGACGTGATCCAGCGGCGGGGTGCGTGGCGGGACGACGATCGCCCAACCGTCGCGCGGCCGGCCCTCGAACAGTTCGTAACGGCCAAGCTCCATGCCGCACTGCTCGTAGATCTGGCTGACCTCGTAGATCTTGCGATGCTGCAACACGCCAATGCCTTGGCCGGTTAGTAGTCGCGTGACCTCCTGCGATTTGCCGAGCATGTAGGCGACGATCACCGGCGTGGCTCCGTCGTCGAGCGTGCGGCGGACGATCGTGAAGAGTTGCTCGAGCACTTCCTCCCGCGGCGGCAAGCGATAGTTGGGATGGCCGAACGTGCATTCGATCACCAGGATCTCGGCGTGCGGCAGCTCGGCTTCTTCGGCCGTGGCCGAGGGGCCCAGCTTGAAATCGCCCGTGTATAGCAGCGACCGATCGCCGTCCTCCGCCAGCAGCATGGCCGAGCCGAGGCAGTGCCCGGCCGGATAGGTCGTCAACCGCAACCCACCCCAATCGAGCGGCGTACGGTAGGGCAACTCGAGCGTCGGCCGCGGCCCGAGCCGGTACTGATACAACGCGGCCGTTTCAGGCGTACACAGCGCATACTGATGCCGGGCCATGTGATCGGCATGTGCATGCGAAATAAACGCCCTGGGCTGCCGCCGGCGGAAGTCGATCGCGAGGTCAGCCTTGGTCAGTTTCAGCCCGTTATTCCAGTGAAACATCCTCAATACATACCCGGAGCTTCCAGGAAACCCACGATCGCACTCATGATGGAGTGGAACGACGGGCCGATCATGAATACGAAACTCAGCGCCAGCGTAGCGAAGTAGATCAGCCGGCCGTTGGTCTCGAACATGATCAAGTACAGCAGCCCGCCGACCAGGCACATCGCGGCGGCCAAGGCGGCCCAGTTCAACACGCTCGTGGCCTCGAAGTAGTGGTGCTTCTGGGCGCGGAAATCCTTGTTGATTCCCATCAATTCCCGAGTGTATTCGGGCGGCCGAGGTGGTGTGGGCTTGCTGGGTAGCTGAGGTGGCTGGTATTTGGCTTTGAGCATGCTCACGTATTTCGCCTTGTCGGTCTCGTACAGATCGAGCATTTCTTCGTAGTGCTCCATCTGCAGCTTGTAGTTCTCCTTCGCCACCTTGTATCGTTCCTCGGCGTGCGGAAAATCCTCCTCAAGCTGCCCCTGCTCGTACTCCGCCCGGGTATGGTCGGCCGAAAAGCCGATCTTGTTCAGGGTCAGCACTTCGCTCCGCAGGTAATAGGTACTGGACAACAGCACCAGAAAGCCGACGATGGCAACAACCTTAGCGGCAGCGAGACATTTTGGACTGGACATATCATAACTCCTTTCTTGATCGGGAAGCGTGTGTGTTTGCTGATACATTGTTGGTACATTGCGAAGCCGCAAGCGGCTATTCCTCGTCGTCGCCGGCGGCGATGGCGACGACCAAACCTAATGCGGCGGCGACGGCCACGACGATAATAATCAGGATGATCGCACTGGCCTGCGGTGAAACCTCCAACCAGCGAAGCATCCCAAACAAAGCCGCCACGGCCACGGCCATCCCCAACAGCGCCCTAATCGAAAACTGCAACGGCACCCGACCGGGCCCCTCTTCTTCATTCTCTTCTTCTTCATTCATCATTCATCATTCTGCATTCATCATTCTACATTCCCCCTCCCCATGTACGAAACCTTCGAACACACCGCC
>JABMRB010001324.1 GCA_013202865.1 Candidatus Nealsoniibacteriota bacterium
ACCTGTGAGCACACCTCGCTGGAACAGCTCTTCCTGACTCTGACCGAAACCGTAGCGAATGATGAATGTCGAACAAGGAATGTCGAAGGATGAGGGCGAAGAAATGTCGAATGTCGAACAAGGAATGTCGAAGGATGAAGGGAAGACGCCGCGAACCGGACACACTTCGCACTTCAACGTTCCTTGTTCGATATTCGATATTCTCCTGCCTTCTGGCGGTGCTTGTCGGTTGTGCTGCGGAGGAGCCGCCGTTTCGACTTAACACGGAAGGGCCCGCTCTAGAAGAGATCTCTGCTGCCCAGAGCGAGTTGATCGAGTCGCTGATGGGACGCATCTTCGGCACTCCCGACGAACCGGCCGTGCCGGACAGCGAGGTCCGCCGACCAGAGGTCGAGGCCGGCCTGCGGGTCGATCGGCTACAGTCGGCGACGGGGCTCTATCGACAACATTGCGCCGCGTGTCACGGCATCTCGGGCGACGGGTCCGGGCCGACCGCCGCGGTGCAATATCCGTATCCTCGCGACCTCCGCCGGGGGCTGTATAAGTACACGTCGACCGACCGCGGGATGAAACCGTTCCTCGGCGACGGCCGGCAGATGGGCGATCTCGAGCGGATCGTCCGCAACGGCATCCCGGCCACGGCCATGCCCCGGTTCGACCGGCTGGCCGACGCGCAGATCGATGCGCTGGTCGAGTACGTTCGCTATCTGAGCATCCGCGGCGAGACGGAAGCGTGGTTGTTGCAAGAGGTGGTCGTCGGCGACGAGTTGTCGATCCGGCGAAGCATGGTGCTGGAAGACGCCGTGGAACCGACCGCCTCGCTCTGGGCCATTGCCCAGGAGATGGTTCTTCCCGCGGCCGCCGCCGAGCAACACGCCCCGTTGTCGGACACGTCCGAAGCGTTGGCCGCGTCGATCGAGCGGGGCTACGAGCACTACTCCGGCAAGAACGCCCAGTGCAAGCTATGCCACGGCCTGGAGGGCCGCGGCGACGGCGAACAGACGGAACTCTACGACGAGTGGAACCGCCCTAAGAAGGGTGCCACGCCCGAGCAGACAGCCAGGCTGGCCGGGCGGTTCCTGCTGCCGATCCAGGAGCTTCGTCCCCGCGATTTCACCGAGGGCATCTTCCGCGGCGGCGATCGGCCGATCGATCTCTACTGGCGAGTCTACGTCGGCATCAAAGGCACCCCCATGCCGTCCACCGGCAGCGACGGCGCCCTGACCCCCGAGCAGATCTGGGACGTCGTCAACTACATCCGCAGCCGCTCGGACGGTGGGCCGTAGAGCCATTCACCGTTTGTAGTGACCGCATTCATGCGGTTCTTGGCAATCCGGACCCGATAAATCGGGTCACTACGAACCTTTCTTCTTCGGCCCGGCGTACTCTTGAAGCGCCGCGTCGATGCTCTGCAACTCCTCGGCGGTCAACTCCACGTCACCCGCGGCGGCGTTTTCTTCGGCCTGTTGCGGGTTGCGGGCGCCGCACAAGGCGTGGGTCAGGCCCGGCTGATGGACGGTCCAGGCGATCACCAACTGGGCCAGCGTGAGCTTGCGGCGCTGGGCGATCGGGCGGAGCTTCTCGAGCAACGCGTCGCTCTTCTTGCGGAAGCGGGGTGAGAAACGGATCGTCGTTCGCCGCTGGTCGCCTTCGGCAAACTCGCGGTCCGGGCCGATCTTGCCGGTCAACAGGCCCCGGGCCAGCGGCGAGTAGCCCAGCATGGCTACGTTGTGCTCGCGGCAGTAGGCCAACTGCTCGGTCTCGATCTGGCGGTCGAGCATCGAGTAGAGCTCCTGGTCGGTGTCCAACGGCCCGGCTTGGGCGTACTCGGCCATCTGATCGGGCGTGGCATTGCAGACGCCGACGGCGCGGATCTTGCCCTCTTGCTTCAACTCCTGAAGGCAGCCCATCGTCTCGGCGATCGGCGTGGTCGACTCCTGCCAGTGGGGCTGGTAGAGGTCGATGTAGTCGGTCTGCAACCGCTTGAGGCTCAGCTCGACCTCGCGGCGGATCGAGTCGGGCGTCAGGCAGATGTGGATCGTG